>NZ_JADYVV010000018.1:0-127497 GCF_020194035.1 Bradyrhizobium sp. BRP56 | reverse complement strand
CGCAAAACTCGGCGGATGGACCGGCTACGCCTCCCACCGTCCACCTGGACCAATCACCTTCCACACCGGAATGGCCCGCTTCCAAATCCTCGCAAATGGCCCGACAAACGTGTAGATGCACTAGTGCGAAAGCAGGGACCCATAACCACCGCATGCAGTTGTGATGCCGCGCTGGGGCCACAGCTTTGCGCAATCTCGAACAGTGGTGGTTATGGGTCCCGGGTCGCGCGGAGCCTGTCATCGGGCGGCGCTTCGCGCCGACCCGTTGGCTTGCCCGGGACGACACCGAGAATGATGGCAGCTTGGAATAAGCTGGTCGGCGATCCTCAATAACACCGTGACGCGACGAACGCGTGGACGCGGTTGTCGCCGAGCACATGGGCCGTGAAGCCGGGCGATCCGAAAATCCGTGTGAACGCGGCGTCGCGGATGCTCAAGCCGCCGGTGTAGGCGCCGAACGCCGGCATCACCGCGCGCTCGCCGTCACAGGCGAAGCAGCGGCGCTCGATCGAGCGGCCGCGGGTCGGCACACGCGCCTTGGGGTGCAGGTGCCCGGCGATCTCGCCGGCTGCGCCAGTCGGCTCGTGGCGGAACACGATCGGACCGATCGCGACTTCGGTCGCGACCACGCCGCCAAGACTGGAGGGCAGCGCCGGATCGTGATTGCCCGAGATCCAGATCCAGTTGCGCCGCAGCTGCAAGGCCGCGAGCGCCTCGCGATCCGGATTGGACAGGCGTTCATGCGCAGCGCGATCGTGAAAGCTGTCGCCGAGCGCGATCACCTGCCGCGGATCGTGCCGCGCGATGACAGCAGCGAGCCGGCTCAGTGTCGCGACCGTGTCGTAGGGCGGCAGCAGCACGCCGCGGCTGGCGAAGCTCGAGCCTTTTTCCAGATGCAGGTCGGAGACCACGAGCAGGCTCTGCGCTTCCCAGAACAGCGCGCCGGAGAAATCCGCCACGAAGCCGACATCCGCCACCGTGACCCTCGAAACGCGCATGTCGTCACCGTCTCGCAAAGCTAGCGCGCTTGCCGTCACGTCCTGTTCCCCAGAGTACCAGCGTTACGTCGTCGCCTCCCGCACGAGTTCCTCGGCCGCCTCGGCCAGAAGCTCGTCGGATGCTTCGCCATAAACTGACTCGCGACCGATTTCCAGCAGCGCGGGGACGGCAAGCGGAGAAACGTGGTCGAGATCCTTGTGGGTGATTCGGCCGTGGATGCGCGAAAGCATGTCGCTGAGGCGGCGAAGATCGAGCAATCCCGTGGCGGCATCGCCGCGCGCGGCGCGCAGCAGCACATGGTCGGCCTGGTGCTTGCGCAGCACGTCGTAGATCAGGTCGGTCGAGAACAGCACCTGGCGACGCGACTTCTCCTCGTCGGTGAAGCGGCGCGCAATCAGCCCGGAGATGATGGCGCAGTTGCGGAAGGTCCGCTTCATCAGCGCGGATTCCGCAAGCCACGCCTCGAGGTCATCGCCGAGCATGTCGGGATCGAACAGCGCGTTGAGATCGAGCTTGCCGTGCCGGATCATGAAGGAGAGATCGCCGACGCCCCAGACCGCGAGCGCGTATTCATTGGCGACGAAGCCGAGCGGACGGGCGCGGGCGCGCTCCAGCCGGCGGGTCAGCAGCATGCCGAGCGTCTGATGCGCGAGCCGGCCCTCGAAGGGATAGCAGACCAGATAATGGCTGCCGCCGCGCGGAAAGGTCTCGACCAAGAGCTCGCGCACCGCCGGCACACGCGAGAATTTCCGCTGCAGTGACAGCCAGTCGTGCACCTGGTCCGGCAACGCGTTCCAGGCGCGGCTGTTGTCCAACAGCTTGCGGACGCGTTCGGCAAGATAGGTCGACAGCGGAAACTTGCCGCCCATATAGGACGGCACTTTTGCGTCTTTATCATTGGCGCGGGAGACATAGACCTGGTCTTCAACCAGCGCTTCGTAGCGCACCACCTCACCGCCAAAGACAAAAGTGTCGCCGGGCACGAGGCCCTCGATGAAGACCTCCTCGATCTCGCCCAGCATCCGGCCGCCGCGCGCGATCGCGCCGGTCGATCCGCCGCTTTTCCCTCGGCCGCCGGCGCGCGAGCGCACCAGCCGCACCTTCAGCATGGTCTCCTCGACGATGGTGCCGACGTTGAGGCGATAGCTCTGCCGCACCTTCGGATTGGTGACGCGCCAGCGGCCCTGCTTGTCCTGCTTGATGCGCGCGAAACGCTCATAGGTCTTCAGCGCGTAGCCGCCGGTGGCGACGAAATCGACGACATCGTCGAAATCGGTGCGTGCGAGCGCTGCATAGGGCGCGGCGGTCCTCACCTCATCATAGAGCTCATCGGACAGGAACGGCTTGCCGCAGGCGCAACCGAGCACGTGCTGGGCCAGCACGTCGAGCGCGCCCGAGCGCAGCGGCGGCGTGTCCTGCGCATTCTCGGCGATGGCGTCGATCGCGACACGGCATTCCAGCACCTCGAAGCGGTTCGCCGGCACCAGCACGGCGCGCGAGGCCTCGTCGAAGCGGTGGTTGGCGCGGCCGATCCGCTGCATCAGCCGCGAGGAGCCTTTCGGCGCGCCGATATTGATGACGAGGTCGACATCACCCCAGTCGACGCCGAGATCGAGCGAGGAGGTGCAGACCACGCCGCGCAGCTTTCCGGCGGCCATCGCGTCCTCGACCTTGCGGCGCTGCGCGACGTCGAGCGAGCCGTGATGCAGCGCGATCGCAAGGCCATCGTCATTCATGCGCCAGAGATCCTGGAACAGCATCTCGGCCTGGCTGCGCGTGTTGACGAACACCAGCGTGGTCTTGTTGCGCTTGATCAGCTCGTAGACCTCGGGCAGCGCGTGGCGCGCGCTGTGGCCGGACCACGGCAACCGTTCTCTGGTGTCGAGCATCTCGACCACCGGCGGTGCGGCGCCGCTGGCGGTGACGACGTCGGCGGATGCATTCTGGCCACCGGGCTGCGGCACCAGGAAGCGCGCGAGCTGCTCCGGCTCGGCGACGGTCGCCGAGAGGCCAATAGCGCGGATCTGCGGCGCAATGGTCCAGAGCCGCGCAAGTCCGAGCGACAGCAGATCGCCGCGCTTGGAGGCGACGAGCGCATGCAGCTCGTCGAGCACGATGCGCTTCAGCGAAGAGAACAGGAACGGCGCGTCGTCGGACGCCAGCAGTAGCGCCAGCTGCTCCGGCGTGGTGAGCAGGATGTCCGGCGGATAGCGCCGCTGCCGCTGCCGCCGCGACACCGGCGTGTCGCCGGTGCGGGTCTCGATCCTGATCGGCAGCCCCATCTCGGCGACCGGCGTCTCCAGATTGCGCGCGATGTCGACCGCGAGCGCTTTCAGCGGCGAGATGTAGAGCGTGTGCAGCCCGCCGCTGCGGCGAACGCCACGACCGGTGGAGATGAGGGCTGGGCGAACCGTCTTCGATTCAATTTCGTCGCTTGCGAGATCGTCGGGCTCCCTCCCCCTGAAAGGGGGAGGGTTGGGGTGGGGATCAGCCGCTCGCTCCGTGCCCGCGGCTGACCCCCACCCGTCGCGCTCGGTTGCGCTAGTGCGCCCCCGAGCGTGCCGACCTCCCCCTTTCAGGGGGAGGTAAGAGTTCTTGCCCTGCCCCTCTCCACTCAACTCCACCAGCGTCGGCAAGAACCCCGCCAGCGTCTTGCCCGCTCCGGTGGGCGCAATCAGCAGCGCGGAGCGTTGCTCGCGCGCTTTCGCCAGCAGCGCGAGCTGATGCTCGCGCGGCGACCAGCCGCGTGAAGCAAACCAGTCGCGAAACCGGCGCGGCAGGAGATCGGCCGTTTCCGACGGCGGAACGGAGAAGAGATCGAGCGTCGACACGCCCAAGAGGTAGGAGGTTCAGGCGGCTTCGTCGAGGGCGGAGCGGAAATGGCGGCAGGTGGCAGGACTACCAGCGCGCTCCGTGCGCTGCGAAGCGCCCGGAAGTCACCTCGCCCCGCCTGCGCGGAGAGGTCGGAATTCAAGCACAGCTTGAATTCCGGGTGAGGGGGTACAGGTCTTTCGACACACACCGCCTCGCGGAGGGAAGCCCCTCACCCCGGCCGCTCCCCGCAAGAGCGGGGCGAGGGGGACGAGAGAGCGAGGCTTACCCAACTACTCCGTCATCGGCTGGCCGGAGAGGTCCCAATCCTTGCCGTTGAAGATCGAGACATAGAGCGTCTTCATCGGCGTGTAGTCGTCGGGCGTGTAGCTGTAATTGATGCCGTCAAGGAAATAGGGCGAGTGGAAGCCGGCGAGCGTCGTGGCGTGCTTCAGCACGTTGGCGCGGGTCAGGTCGTCGCCGCAGCGGCGCAGGATTTCGCCCATCGTCGCCGCCTGGCCGTAGCCGGCGAAGGCGATGGTGTTGTCGGGGTCGATGTTCGGCAGGTACTTCTTGCGCAGCTCCTCGAACGCGATCACGTCCGGATCCTTCTCGTAGCGCGGCACACCGACTTCCTTGTTGTAGCGGATCGCGACGATGTCCTTGGCGTTCTCGAGGCCCGCGGCGCTCAGGATCGAGCGACCGGTCGAGCCCGCCGACAGCAATTGCAGCGGCTTCCAGCCGAGCTCGGTCACCTTGCGGATCGACTGCGACGTCGCCTTGCCGGTGGTGATGTTGTAGAAGACGTCGGCGCCCGACTTCGAGAGATTGATGAGCTGCGAATCGACCGTCGGATCGGTCAGATCATAGGTCTGCTCCATGATCACCTGTGCCTTGCCGCCGGCATCGGCCAGCACCTTCTTGAACGGCCCGAGGAAGTCGCGGCCGAAATCATCGTTCTGGTAGAGGATGCCGACCTTGGCGTTCGGCTTCACGCTGACGACGTGCTTGGCGAGAACGCGTGCCTCGGTCGGATAGAGCGGCAGGCCCGCCATGGTCCATTTGAAATTCTTCGGGTCGTTCCACTTCGAGGCGCCGGTGTTCAACAGCAGTTGGGGAACGCCCTTGGAATTGAGGTATTTATGCACGGAGGTCTGCGGCGCGGTGCCGAGCGAGCCATACAGCGCCAGCACCTCCTCCTGCTCGACCAGGCGGCGCGTCGCCTCGACGCATTTCGGCGCGCTGTAGGCGTCGTCCATGGTGAGGAATTTCACCTTGCGGCCGTTGATGCCGCCCTTGTCGTTCAGCATCTGGAAATAGGCTTCGCCGACGCGGCCGAGCACACCATAGAGCGAGCCGGGGCCGGAATGCGGCACGGTCTGGCCGAGCTTGATCTCGGTGTCGCTCGCACCCGGATCGTACTTCTTGTCGGCGGCCCGGACGAAAGGCGCGGGCAGCACGGACGCGGCGATCACAGACAATGCGGTGGCGCCGAACTCGCGCCGTGTATGCTTTTTCATTATTTCTCTCCCTGAGGCGAAAAGCTCTCGCATTCCGCCCTGCGCCGGGCAAGCGCGAAGTCATGACTTTGCGGCGCAATGCCGCGTCACGGCAAATGCGTAGCGTGTAGACTCAAGTTTGGGTGCGTAACGTGAATGACTCTTCCCTTCTCCCCTTGTGGGAGAAGGTGGCTCGCATCGAAGATGCGAGCCGGATGAGGGGTCTCTATCCGCGGAGAGAGACCCCTCACCCAGCTTCGCTGCGCGAAGCGACCCTCTCCCACAGGGGGAGAGGGTGCGTCACGGCTTCACGGCGACGGCGACGAGTCCGGGTGCCGGGATATTGTCTTCATTGCGCGCCGAGAGATCGTCGAGCTGGGCCAGCGTCAGCCCCGTGGCAGCGATAGAGTCGCGCACGTAAGCTGCACTGTGCGCGTAGCGCAGTCCCTCACCGATGATGACGCCTTCGCCGTCATGGGTCTCGGCCGTGAAGGCGAGCACGCCACCCGCCACCAGCACACGGCTGGCCTCGGCGAGCACCGGCGCGAGATCGGCGACATAGACCATCGCATCCGCGGCCAGGATCAATTCGGCGCTGGCCTCGCGCTTCGCCGAAACGGCCTTCAACATGTCGTCGACCTCGAGCTCGGCATAGAGGCCGGTGGCGCGCGCCTTGTCGATCATGCGCGGCGACAGGTCGATGCCGATGAAGCGATCGACGTGCCGCGCGAATGCACCGGCCGCCAGCCCGGTGCCGCAGCCGAGATCGATCGCGCGCTTGAAGAAGGCCGGTTTCTTTGCGCCCGCACGCACCGACAGCACCGCCTTGAACAGCAGTGCCGGGCCGCGATAGCCGAGATCGCCGACCAGCGCGGCCTCGAAGCGCGGCGCATATTGATCGAACAGCGTCTGCACATAGCCCGGCGGCATCGCGCTGACGGCCTCGGCGCCGAGCTGCATCAGGTGCAGGCCGGCGCCATGCCGGTCTTCGGGATCGGCGTCGCGCGCGCCGCGGAACGCTGCGATCGCGGCCTCGCGCTGACCGAGCTCCAGGCGGATCTTGCCCAGCGTGTACCAGGCCGACGGGAATTTCGGCACAAGCTCGATCGCCTGTTCGAGCAGCTCGGCGGCAGCCGGCAGATCGCCCTTCAATTGCAGGTCGCGCGCGAACTCGTAGCGGCGGTCGGCGACGAGGTCGCCGGAGGACAGAAACAGGCGGGGGGCCATTCGCTTTAAGGAACCAATCTCGGCCGGGTCCGGCCATCCATCAAAACACGGACTTTTTCCGGAGATGGATGCACGGGTCAAGCCCGCGGATCCGGCTAAACATCGCGGATCGAGCGCCTATATAGGGACGATGCGCCCGCAAGACATCCTGATGCCCGTCCCGGCCGGGCTTTGCTGCAAGCCCGGCGGCTTCCACATCGATCCTGTCAGGCCGGTCGAGCGGGCGCTGATCACCCATGGCCATTCCGACCATGCGCGGGCAGGTCATGGCGCGGTGCTCGCGACCCAGGAAACGCTCGACATGATGCGGCTGCGCTATGGCGAGAACTTCGCCGGCTCTGTGCAGGTGATCGCCTATGGCGAGGAGATCAGGCTTGGCGACGTCACGGTGACGTTTCATCCCGCCGGTCATGTGCTGGGCTCCGCCCAGATATCGGTCACCTGCAAGGACACCCGCATCGTCGCCTCCGGCGACTACAAGGATGCGCGCGACCCGACCTGCGCGCCGTTCGAGCTGGTGCCCTGCGACGTCTTCATATCAGAGGCGACGTTTGGATTGCCGGTGTTCCGCCATGGCGATGCCGCCGGCGAGGTGAACAAGCTGCTGGCCTCGGTCAAACTGTTCCCGGAGCGCGCGCATCTGGTCGGCGCCTACTCGCTCGGCAAGGCGCAGCGCGTGATCGCGCTGCTGCGCGAGGCCGGTTACGACGCGCCGATCTACCTGCACGGAGCGATGGAGAAGATCACTTACTACTATCAGGAGCGCGGCATTGCGCTCGGCGAGCTCCGGCCCGCGCGCGGCATGAAGAAGGCCGAGCTTGCCGGCACCATTACGCTGGCGCCGCCAAGCGCGACATCCGATGTCTGGACGCGTCGCTTTCCCGATCCAGTCACCGCATTCGCCTCGGGCTGGATGCGCGTTCGCGCCCGGGCCCGCCAGGGCGGCGTCGAGCTGCCGCTGGTGATCTCGGATCATGCCGATTGGGACGGGCTGACGGCGACGATCGCCGCCACTGGTGCAGGCGAGATCTGGGTCACCCACGGCCAGGAAGACGCGCTGGTGCATTGGTGCAAGACCAAAGGCCTTGCCGCGCGGCCGCTCGATCTGGTCGGCTATGGCGACGAGGACGAAGGCGAGACGGCCGCACTGACCGGCGAGGCCCAGCCCGCCGGCGAGGCGGAAACATGAACCGTTTTGCCGAACTGCTCGACCGCCTCGCCTACGAGCCCGGCCGCAACAACAAGATCAAGCTGCTGGTCGCCTATTTCCGCGAGACCGAGGACCCCGACCGCGGCTACGCGCTGGCGGCGCTGACCGGCGCGCTGTCGTTCAAGCACGCCAAGCCCGGCCTGATCCGCGACCTGATCACCGAACGCGCCGACCCGGTGCTGTTCGGCTACTCCTATGATTACGTCGGCGACCTCTCGGAGACGGTCGCGCTGATGTGGCCGAAGGCGGAGCTGCCGGGCCACAACAACCCGCCTCCCCCGACGCTGACTGATGTCGTCATCACGCTGCGCACGCTCGGCAAGGCCGAGCTGCCGGCGCAGCTGGCGCGCTGGCTGGACGAGCTCGACGAGACCGGGCGCTGGGCGCTCTTGAAGCTCGTCACCGGCGCGATGCGGATCGGGATCTCGGCGCGGCTGGCGAAGACCGCGGCGGCGGCGCTCGGCGACAAAGACCCGCACGAGATCGAGCTGCTGTGGCCGGGCCTGTCGTCGCCCTATCTCGACCTGTTCGCCTGGCTCGAGGGCCGCGGCGACAAACCGGTCAACCGCGACCCTGCGCCGTTCCGCCCGGTGATGCTGGCGCACGCGATCGAGGATAGCGATTTCGCCAATCTCGACGCCGCCGATTTCAGCGCGGAATGGAAATGGGACGGCATCCGGGTGCAGGCGGTGTCCGGCCGCGATGCGCGCGGCCACGTCCAGGCGCGGCTCTATTCGCGCACCGGCGAGGATATCACGGGCAGCTTTCCGGATCTCGTGCCGTCGCTGCATCTGCCCGGCGCGATCGACGGCGAGTTGCTGGTGCTGCGCGACGGCCGCGTGCAGACCTTCAACGTCCTGCAGCAGCGGCTGAACCGCAAGGTCGTTTCGCCGAAGCTGATCAAGGAATTTCCGATCCACCTGCGCGCCTACGACCTGCTCGGCGACGACGAGAACGATCTGCGCGAGCTGCCCTTCACCGAACGCCGCGCGCATCTCGAAGCCTTCGTCGCCAGGCTGAATGATCCGCGCATCGATCTGTCGCCAACCGTCCCGTTCGCGAGCTGGGACGAGCTGGCCGCGGCGCGCGCCGATCCCAAGAGTGCGGGCGCCGGCGACGATGCCGACGCGGTCGAAGGCGTGATGCTGAAGCGGCGCGACGCGCCCTATCTGCCCGGACGGCCGAAAGGTCCTTGGTGGAAGTGGAAGCGCGATCCGCACATCATCGACGCCGTGCTGATGTACGCCCAGCGCGGCCACGGCAAGCGCTCGTCCTATTACTCCGACTATACGTTCGGGGTCTGGACCCATGGCGATGCCGGCGACGAGCTGGTGCCGGTCGGCAAGGCCTATTTCGGCTTCACCGACGAGGAGCTGTTGCAGATCGACCGCTTCGTCCGCCGCAACACCACCGAGAAGTTCGGCCCGGTGCGGCATGTCGTGCATGAGCCGGATCAGGGGCTGGTGCTGGAGGTCGCCTTCGAGGGCTTGCAGCGCTCGCCGCGTCACAAGTCCGGCGTCGCGATGCGCTTCCCCCGGATCAGCCGCCTGCGCTGGGACAAGCCGCCGCGCGAAGCCGACCGGCTGGAGACGCTTGAACGGATGTTAATCTCCATGACAGGAAGTTAAATCCCAAGCGCGCATGACAGCCATTGATCGCGGTGCGCGGGTTTCCCATGTGCACCGCCGTGACCTATAATGCGGGCGATTCCGTTAGACCTCGGTTCTGATGGAATCGGAACCGAGGTCTAGGTTTTGTTTTGACGCGTTTTCTTCACGCGAACCGGTGCCCACTTCGCGCGAAAACGCTATTGGAGACAGCAATGCCAAACGACATCCGGGACTTGCCGGCCGGCCGGAGTGACGGCCTGTACCGCTTTCTCGGCGGATCGCCGCTCTCTGTGGCGTTCCGGTTGATTTTGCTGTCGATTCTGGTCGGTGTCGTGCTCGCCGCGATCGGCCTCGATCCATGGAACATCCTCAACAGCATCCGCAGGCTGTTCCAGAGCATCTGGGATTTCGGCTTCGACGCGATCAACTGGGCCTGGCGCTACTTCCTGCTCGGCGCCGTCATCGTGATTCCGATCTGGCTGTTGTCGCGGCTGTTCGGCGCGCCGCGCGGCCGCTGATCCCAAGGAGAGTTCGCAGCCGATGCAATTGCGATTTGTCGGCTGCGGCGATGCATTCGGCTCCGGCGGCCGCTTCAACACCTGTTTCCACGTCAGCGGTGCGCGCAGCAATTTCCTGATCGATTGCGGCGCCTCGTCGCTGCCGGCGATGAAGCGGCTCGAGATCGACCGCGACGCAATCGACCTGATCCTGATCACGCATTTCCACGGCGACCATTTTGCCGGCCTGCCGTTCTTCCTGCTCGACGCGCAGTTCTCCCGCCGCACCCGGCCGCTGGTGATCGCCGGGCCCGAAGGCATCGAAACGAAACTGCCTG
Source organism: Bradyrhizobium sp. BRP56 (assembly GCF_020194035.1). Lineage (NCBI taxonomy): Bacteria > Pseudomonadati > Pseudomonadota > Alphaproteobacteria > Hyphomicrobiales > Nitrobacteraceae > Bradyrhizobium > Bradyrhizobium sp. BRP56. The sequence goes on along the minus strand of NZ_JADYVV010000018.1, from coordinate 117,306 downwards.
CGGTGATGGAGGTGATGTTCGAGCATTCCTCCAAAACCAAACAACGCTTCGATCTATCCGTCGTTACGCTGGCGCCGCGCGAAACGCGCAGCTTCGGCGAGGTGACCGTGACGCCCTACCCTGTCGTGCATGGCGAATCCGGCGGGCCGTTCCTCGCGTACCGCGTCGAGGCGGAAGGCCGCATCATCAGCTACAGCGCCGACACCGAATGGACCGACGCGCTGATCCCGGCGGCGCAGGACGCCGACCTCTTCATCGCCGAAGCCTATACCTACGACAAGATGGTCAAGAACCATCTCAGCCTGAAGACGCTGGAAGCGCATTTGCCCGCCATCAACGCCAGGCGCGTGGTGCTGACCCATATGAGCGACGACATGCTCGGCCGCATCGACGATTTGCCCTACACGGCGGCGAGCGACGGCATGGTCGTGGCGCTCTGACCATGCAATGCCTTGCCCGCCGATCTTCCGCCATCGCATTGCTCTGAGAACAATTCCGGCATGGTCGCGCGACGGATGTCGCGATAGAAACGGATATTCCTTGCAATTGTAGCCATGCACGCACCCATCCACCCGAAGATCACGACGCGTCAGGTGTTCGCCATCGCCGGCCCCGCGATGGTCGCCAACCTGACCACGCCGCTGATCGGCATCGTCTCGACCACCGCGATCGGCCGCCTCGACGATGCCGCGCTGCTCGGCGGCGTGGCGATGGCCTCGGTGATCTTCGACTGCCTGTTCTGGCTGTTCGCCTTCCTGCGCATGAGCACGCTGGCCTTCACCGCGCAGGCGCAGGGCGCCGGCGAGATCAAGGAATATGCCGCCATCCTGGTGCGCGGCTTCATCGTCGCCGGCCTGATCGGCGCGGCGCTGATCGCGCTGCAGGTGCCGCTCGCCGCCGTCACATTCCAGCTGATGGGCGGCAGCGAAGGCGTCACGCGCGCGGCCAAGAGCTATTTCATCATCCGGATCTGGTCGGCGCCGCTGGCGCTCGCCAATTACGTCATCCTCGGCTGGCTGGTCGGCCAGGCCCGCGCCAATCTGGCGCTGGCGCTGCAGATCGTGATCAATTTGATCAACATGGCCGCGACCGTGCTGCTGGTGCAGGTCTACGGCGCCGGCATCGCCGGTGCCGCGATCGCCGCCGTGCTCGCCGAGACCGCCGGTTTCGCCGCCGGCATCGTGGTGGCGTGGCGGATCTCGCAAGGCGGCTTCGCCGTTCCCGCAGCCACGCTGTTCGACCGCGCCAAGCTGATGCGCATGCTGGCGGTCAATCGCGACATCATGGTCCGCACCGCGGCGCTGATCGTCGTGTTCCTGTTTTTCACCGCCAAAGGCGCACGCGAAGGCGATGTGACGCTGGCGGCGAATTCCGTGCTGAACAATTTCCTGCTGGTCAGCGCCTTCTTCCTCGACGGCCTCGCCAATGCCGCCCAGCAGCTGTGCGGCCGCGCCTTCGGCGCGCGCGATGCACGCGGCTTTTCCGATTCGACCCGGCTGGTGCTGCTGTGGGGCATCGGCTTTGCGCTGGTGGTGTCGGTGCTGTTCGCGCTGTTCGGACCGGCGCTGATCAATTTGATGACGACCAGCGACGACGTGCGCCGCTATGCGCGCGCGTTCCTGCCGTTCGTGATCCTGGCACCCCTGCCCGGCGTGTTCGCGTTCGGCTTCGACGGCATCTATGTCGGCGCGACCTGGGCGCGCGAGATGCGTAATCTGATGCTGGCCTCGCTCGCGATCTTCCTCGCCACCTGGTGGGCGCTCAGCTCGTTCGGCAACACCGGCCTGTGGATCGCGCTGCTCGGCTTCTACGTCGCACGCGGCGGCTTGCAAGGCCTGCGCTATCCGGCGCTGCTCAGGAAGACGTTCAAGACGGCGTAGCATTCGTAGCCCGGATGCAGCGAAACGAAATCCGGGGTCTGCATCCGCGGGAAGTCCGTCCCGGATTTCGCTTCGCTTCATCCGGGCTACGAAGTTCTCTTCCCCTTCCCCCTGAAAGGGGGAAGGTCGGGATGGGGGTCAGCCACAGGCGACGCAGCTCATGGAGAGAGCTGATCCCCACCCGCTTTGCTCTGGCGAGCAAAGCGACCTCCCCTTTTCAAGGGGAGGTTAGGGCGCAGCCGGATTTCGCTTCATCCGGACTACCCGCACCTACCTCACCGGCCAATCCTCGGCCGTAATCGTCGCAGCATCGGCGCCGACGATTTCCGACAGCGAGTCGCGGCCGGTGCGCAGCAGGGTCGAGGACAGATCGCGCTTGATGTCGTCGACGAGGCCGAGGCCCTTGTAGACCAGCGAGGAATAGAGCTGGATCAGGCTGGCCCCGGCGCGGATCTTGGTCAGTGCCGCGCCGCCGCTGTCGATGCCGCCGACGCCGATCAGCGGAAACGCGCCTTCGACACGGACATAGGTCTCGGCCACCATCCGCGTCGACAGCCGGAACAGCGGACGGCCCGACAGGCCGCCCTGCTCCTTGGCGCGATTCTCCTCGCGCAAGGTCGAGGGACGCGCCAGCGTGGTGTTGGCGACGATCATGCCGTCGACGCGCCGCGAGCGGGCGATGTGCACGACGTCGTCGAGCTCGGCCAGACTCAGATCCGGCGCGATCTTGAGCAGGACCGGCGAGTCGCCGGCGTTCTTGCGCACGCGCTCGCGGGTGTCGATGACCCGCGCCAGCAGATCGTCGAGCGCTGCCGATTGCTGCAGATTGCGCAGGCCCGGCGTGTTCGGCGAGGAGACATTGACGGTGAAATAGCTCGCGACCGGCGCAAACGTCTCGATCAGCTTCACATAATCGGCGGCGCGGTCGGGCGAATCCTTGTTGGCCCCGACATTGACCCCGACGATGCCGCCGGCGCTGGCGCGCGCGGCGAGCCGCCGCAGCACGGCCTCCGCGCCGTCATTGTTGAAGCCCATGCGGTTGATGACGGCCTCGTCGCGCTCCAGGCGAAACAGCCGCGGCCGCGGGTTGCCGCCTTGCGGCTTCGGCGTCACCGAGCCGATCTCGACAAAGCCGAAGCCGAGCCGCAGCAGCGCGTCGGGCGCCTCCGCACTCTTGTCGAAACCCGCCGCCATGCCGATCGGGTTTGGAAAGTTGAGTCCGAAGGCGCGCACCGCGAGCTTGGGGTCATCCGGCCGCTGCCGGATCGGCGGCAGCAGCTTCAGGCCCTGGATCGCCATGCGATGGGCATCTTCGGGATCGAACCAACGCAGCAGCGGCAGCGAAAAGGCGTCGAAGGCACGGATCACGGCTTGAGCTCCGGAACGTCGTGGCCACCGTCGGAGCGCGCGCGCAGGTCGAGGATCTCGGTGACCGCGCCGAGGTCGAGTTCGCCATAGAGATGCGGGAACAGCTCGTCATTGCGCGACCGCTCCCAGCGCAGGGCATCGCCCAGCGCATCGGCATCGACCGCGACCAGGAACAGGCCAGTTTGCCCGTGGTAGTGCTTGCGCGCGGTCTCGGCCACCTGGGAGGCGGTGGAAAAATGGATGAAGCCGTCGCGTTTGTCGTCGGCACTGCCCCGGTACACGCCCTGCCGCTCGGCCTCGCGCCAGGCCGAAGCGGGGGTGATTTTGTAGATCATCGGCACGGGCCGGCCTTCCCTTTTGTCCTTGAGTCTCTTGGGGTTTTATCCGGATTTGAGGGGAAATGCCCCAGACGCCATCTGGCGAGCGAGGGACCGTATCGGCGGCGGCGGCGCAACTCAAGCGGTGCCAGGGCACATCGGCCGACAGATTTGCGAAAACGCCAAGTTTCAGGCAATAATTCCTACCATCCGGGATACCCTCGATGGCCAAACAGCCCAAAGCCACCCGACCGCTGACCCACGCGCAGGTCTGGGCCGCGCTCGACCGGCTCGCCGAACGCGCCGGGCTGTCGCCGTCCGGCCTTGCCAAGCAGTCCGGACTCGACCCCACCACCTTCAACAAGTCCAAGCGCGTGACCGGCGACGGGCGCGAGCGCTGGCCCTCGACCGAATCGCTCTCCAAGGCGCTGGCCGCGAGCAATGCCAGCATGGAGACCTTCGTGCAGTTGCTCGGCGATGGCGCGCGCGGCGGACAGTCGGTGCCGCTGATCGGCTTCGCGCAGGCCGGAGCCGGCGGCTATTTCGACGACAGCGGCTTTCCCGCCGGCAAGGGCTGGGATGAAGTGGCGCTACCGGCGACATCAGACGAACACGCCTATGCGCTGGAGATCGAGGGCGACTCGATGAAACCGGCCTATCGCGAAGGTGACATCATCGTGGTGTCACCCGCGACCGCGATCCGCCGCGGCGACCGCGTGGTGGTGCGCACGACCGGCGGCGAGGTGATGGTGAAGGAATTGAGACGCCGCACCGCCAAGATGCTGGAACTCGCGTCGCTCAACCCGGAGCACCCCGACCGCATGCTCGATGCCGAGGAAGTCGCGTGGATCGCACGCGTGGTGTGGGCGAGCCAGTAGTCGGGCACGTCGATCACCACACAACCAGTGTCGTCCCGGCGAAAGCCGGGACCCATAGCCACCGAAGATTATTGCTACACCACGCTGGGGCCGCAGCGCGCTTCCACAACATGCCCCTGTGGTAATGGGTCCCGGCTTTCGCCGGGACGACGGCGGAGGTTAGAGCGCCATCCAAGCCCCTTACGTCGCGTAGTCCGGTTCCTTGCGATCCAGCATCCGCTTCAGCGCATCGAAATGCCGCTGCGCCGGGGACGGGCCGTTGTAGAGATGGTCGTCGCGGAAATCGCGCTTGGTCTTCTCCACCACATGCTGCGGCAATTGCTTGAGCGGCTGCTGCGTCCACATCGCGTAGATCTGCACCTGTGCGGCGCGTTCGATGTAATAGAGCCGGTCATAAGCATCGGCGACTGTCTCGCCGACGGTCGAGATGCCGTGATTGGCCATGAACAGGATGGTCTTGTTGCCGATCACCTTGGCGAGCCGTGCGCCTTCCTCGGGATCGAGCGCAGGGCCGGTATAGAGATCGTCATATGCGATCGCCTCCGACAGCCCGACCTCGGTCTGGCCGATCTCCTTGATCCGCGGATCCTCGAGCCGTGTCAGCGCGCTCGCATACGGCATGTGGGTGTGGAACACCGCCTTGGCCTGCGGCAGCGCCTTGTGGATCGGCGCATGGATGCAATAGCAGGAGCGCTCGACCTCACCCTCGCCGCGCTTCACCTCGGCATCGTCGATGCCGACCTCCATGAAGGAGGATGCGGTCACCTCCGACCAGTGCATACCGAACGGGATCTGATAGTAGCGGTCGGTGCGGCCGGGCACCACCAAGGTGAGATGGTTGAAAATACCTTCCGAAAAGCCGTGGATGTAGGCGAGCCGATGCGCCGCCGCGAGATCGACCCGCGCCTGCCATTCCTCGGCGCTCGAACTGTCCTGCAGCGATGTCGGTGAAACCCTGAACTGCATGCGCAAGCTCCCATCTGTGCCGGCCTCTCGGCGGAGGCCGTGCTGATTTTATGGATGCGAGTGTAGCGCAATCCGACGCCGGGCTCCGGTGAAATTGCCGATGGCCTGCTATCCGAATTTTGCGGGCTCGGCGTCATTATGTGATGATGCGCTGCGAAGACCGCGGATCGGCGGCTTCGTTGGCTGCGGCGGAAAGCCACATGAGCGGCCTGACTTTCCAACCCAACGCAAACCCACTCCGCAAAGCCCAGAGTTACGCAATGACAGGACCATCCGACCGCAAGACCATCGCCATCGTCGGCCTCGGCAGCATCGGCGGCATCATCACCGGCCTGCTGCGGGCGGTCGACAAGCATGACGTGATCGCCTGTGTCCGGCGGCCGCTCGATCGGCTCACGGTCGAGCGGGCGGAAGGCACGGTGGAGGTGCCGCTGCGCGCCCTCACCGATCCGGCAGCGGCTACGCCGGTCGACTGGGTGTTGTTGTCAACCAAGGCGCAGGACACGGAATCGAGCGCGCCCTGGCTGCAGAGGCTGTGCGGCCCGCGGACGCGCGTCGCGGTGCTGCAGAACGGCATCGGCCACACCGAGCGGCTGGCTTCATTGGTCGGCGCAGCCACGGTCGTGCCGACCATCGTCTATTACAACGGCGAGCGGCTGGCACCGGATCGCGTTCGTTTCCGCCGCGCCGGCGAGCATGAATTCGCGGTTGCCGATGACACAGACGGACGCGCGTTCGAAACTCTGCTGGATGGTACGGCGATGCGCGTGCGGCGCTCCGCCGATTTCACCACACTGGCGTGGCGCAAGCTTCTGCTCAATGCGGTCGCCAATCCGATCACCGCGCTCACCTTGCAGCGGCAGGCGGTGTTCCGCCGCGCGGACGTCAAGGCGTTGTGCCGCGCCATCCTCGAGGAGGCCGCGAATGTCGGCCGCGCCGACGGCGCCCAGCTCGCGCCCGACGAGGCCGAGCTGATGCTGGCGACGTTGTTGACCTATCCGCCGGACGCCGGCACCTCGATGTATTTCGATCGTGTCGCGGGACGCCCGTTCGAAGCCGATGCTCTCACCGGCGCGATCGTCGCGGCCGGCGAACGGCACGGCGTGCCGACGCCGCTCAACGGCCTGCTGCTGACGCTGTTGCGCGCCACCAGCGACGGCCTGCGCGACGCGGCGCAGGCCGAGCGGCGATGAGCGGCGCGATCCCTACGACGACCGCGCCAGCGCGCCGTCGATCATGTTGACCGCGTTCTGCACGCCGTAGACCGCGACGAAGGAGCCGAAGCGCGGGCCCTTCTCCTGACCGAGCAGCACCTGGTAGAGCATGTTGAACCAGTCGAGCGAGACGCCGGGACGGCCGTCCTTGCCCTTCTTGACCATGTCGAGGAACGGCTCGCGGCGGCCGATCTCATAGACCACGTTCTGGATGTCTTCCGCGGTCGCGTTCGCCGGCATGTTTGCGAGCGCATCGCGCAGATCCTGCAGCGCGGCGCGCTCACCGTCGGTCGGCTCGCGGAACTGCTTGGTCGGCGCCACGAAGTCGCGATAGTAGTTGATGGCGTAGCCGACCATCGCATCTAACTTCGGATGAGTCTGCGGCGTCACGCCCGGCCGGTAGCGGCCGATGAAGCCCCACAGCGTCTCGGCATTCTCCGCGTTCGACGACGACACCAGCGTCAGCAGCAGCTGGAAGGTGACGGGCATGTCGGCCTGCGGCGGCTTGCCGGAATGGATGTGCCAGACCGGATTCTGCAGCTGCTGCCGCGCTTCCTGCCGCGTGAAGCCGTCGAGGAATTGCTGATAGTCGTCGACATTGCGCGGGATGACGTCGAAATAGAGCCGCTTCGCCGCCTTGGGCTCGCGATACATGAACAGCGACAGCGACTCCGGCGAGGCGTAGCGCAGCCACTCGTCGATGGTCAGGCCGTTGCCCTTCGACTTCGAGATCTTCTGGCCCTTCTCGTCGAGGAACAGTTCGTAGTTGAAACCTTCCGGCGGCGTGCCGCCGAGCGCCGAGCAGATCTTGCCCGACAGCTTCACCGAGTCGATCAGGTCCTTGCCGGCCATTTCATAGTCGACGCCGAGCGCGTACCAGCGCATCGCCCAGTCCGGCTTCCATTGCAGCTTGCAGCGGCCGCCGGTGACGGGAACGGTGACGGTCTCCTTGCTATCGGGGTCTTCATACGAGATCGTGCCGGCCTTGGCGTCATGCGCCGTCACCGGCACGTAGAGCACGAGGCCGGTGCGCGGACAGATCGGCAGGAACGGCGAGTAGCTCGCCGCACGCTCCTCGCGCAGCGACGGCAGCATGATCGCCATCACCTTCTCGATCCGCTCCAGCATGCGCAGCAGCGCGGCATCGAACCGGCCGGAGGTGTAGTATTCGGTCGAGCTCGCGAACTCGTAGTCGAAGCCGAACTGGTCGAGGAACGCGCGCAGCCGCGCATTGTTGTGCTGGCCGAAGCTCGGATGGGTGCCGAACGGATCCGGCACCTTGGTCAGCGGCTTGCCGAGATGCTGCTCCAGCAGCTCCTTGTTCGGCACGTTGTCCGGCACCTTGCGCAGGCCGTCCATGTCGTCAGAGAAGGCGAGCAGGCGCGTCTTGATCTTGTCTTCGGTGAGCACGCGGAAGGCGTGGCGCACCATCGTGGTGCGCGCGACCTCGCCGAACGTACCGATATGCGGCAGGCCCGACGGGCCGTAGCCGGTCTCGAACAGCACCTCGTCCTTGGGATTTTTCTTCAGCCGCGCCACAATCGCTTTCGCCTGCTCGAACGGCCAGGCGTTGGATTGTTCGGCGAGCGCCCGCAGGTCGCTCGGGCTGGCAGAAGGATCAATCACGGACATTCCTCAGGTTCTCTCCAAAAAGGCCGCGAAAACTAACGCTTTCGCGGCAAAATGCAAAACGACGCTCCCTCGCCCCGCTCTTGCGGGGAGAGGGTTGGGGTGAGGGGCTCCATCCGCGTAACCGGCAAGAGAGGAATTCGCGGTGGGTCCCCCTCACCCGGAATTCAAGCTGCGCTTGAATTCCGACCTCTCCCCGCAAGCGGGGCGAGGTGAAGAGCACAGCGTCAGAACGGGCTGACCGAGAAATAGCGCAGCCACAGATCGGTGAAGCGGCCTTTTTCCCAGATCCGGAACAGCGCCCAGTTCAGCGATTGCCGGAGCAGATCGTTGCCCTTGCGCACCGCGATGCCGACGCCCTCGCCGAAATAGCGGCTCTCGACAAAGGGGCCGCCGGCAAAGGCGCAGCATTCGGCGGAATCGGTGCCGTTGATCCAGAACGCGAGCGAGATCGCATCGCCGAAGATGAAGTCGACCTCGCCGCGGCGCAGCGCTGCGCGCAGCGTGTCGTTATCCGGATAGGAATGGATCTCGGCGTCGGTGAACATCGCCTTGAGGTAGGCCTCGTGCGAGGTACCGCCGATGACGCCGACCTTCTTGCCCTCGAGATATTCCGGGCGGATTTCCGGCATCGCGTTGTCACGGCGCGACACGAAGCGGGCCGGCGCGCGGTAATAGGGATCGGTGAAATCGACCTTGGCGCGCAGCTGCGGCGTCACCGCCATCGACGCGATGATGGCGTCGCCCCGGTTGGTCGCCAGGGCATCGATCAGGGTCTCGAAGCGGCGCATCTGGATGGTGCAGGTGACCTTGATCTCGTCGCAGAGCGCGCGCGCCAGGTCGACGTTGAAACCGGCCGGATTGCCGTCGGGACCGGTGAAATTGAACGGCGGATAGTCGGTCTCGGTCAGAAAGCGGATCACGGTGAGGCGCGACAGATCCGGGCGGTCCGGCCGGCGCCGCGGGTCCCAGAAACCCGGCACCGCCTGCGGCGCGGCCTCGGCGGCGGCCTTGGGCGGCAGGGTCGGGGCCGCCTGGGTTGCCGCGGGGGCCGCAGGCGCTGTCTGCGGTGCAGCCGGCGCCGAAGGTGTCGCTTGTGCGGGGGCCGCCTTGGTGGGCGGAGCCGGAGCAGGAGCCGTCTTGGCTGCCGGCGCCTGTGCGGGGGGTGTCTGTGCAATTGCAGGGTGCGCCAAGGCCAGCAAGGCAGCCGCCAGCATGCCCGCGGCCAGGCGAAGCTGGCGCGAACGGACGGCAAGGGGCTGGACGGAGGGATTTGGCATAACCGGCAATTTCAGGAAATTGAACGGCTTATAGCCGAATCAGCGCCTGAAGCGAGCGCCGATTGGGTTAATTCTGAACCGGAAAGGGCGATCAGAGATACCGTTTGAGATCGGCCGCCGCCTCTTCCGGCGTCCGTTTCAGATTGAACGGCGCGACGAAATGACCGTCGCGGTCCATCAGATAGATCAGCGCGGTGTGGTCCATCGTGTAGTCGCCATCCTTCAGCGGCACCTTCTTGGCGTAGACGCGATAGCTCGACAGCACCTTGGCGATCGCGGCGGGATCGCCGGTCAGACCCTTGAGGTGCGGATCGAAGCTCGACAGGTAATCCTTCATCGCGGTGGCGGTGTCGCGTTCCGGATCGACCGAGACGAAATAGGCGTTCACGCGATCGGCGTCCTTGCCCATCGCCTTCAGGACCTCCGAGATCTCGAACAACGAGGTCGGGCAGATGTCCGGGCAATGGGTGAATCCGAAGAAAATCAGGGTCGGCTTGCCTTGGAGGTTCTTGTCGGTAACGGTCTGGCCGGACTGGTCGGTGAGCTGGAACGATCCGCCAATCGCGGCCGGCGCGGCAACGGTGCGCAAGCCGCCGATCGCCCACAGCATGAGGAACAGGCCGACCGCCAGACTGCCCGCGAAGGCAGCGAAGATCACCAATGGGCGCGTGGTCCGGGGCATGATGCGAGGGCGTCCTTGTCAGAAGCAGGCGGAGATGCCGGCCGTGATCATTTCGAAAAACACCGCGGTCCCGTAGTGGAACCAGAGTGCGGCGGCGGCAAGCAGGGCCAATCCGCCGATACCGGCCGCGCCCCACAGGATCGCAGACGCCACCCGGGTCTGTGGAGCCGTTACGAGCTCGGATCGGGTGGAGATCGGCTGAACCATGAGGCTGAGATAAGCCCGGTTCCGGCAGGCAGCAAGCGCAATGGCGGCCGCAGGCCGTCAAATGATGGCGAGCAATTCCGGCGCCGGCGCGTCCACGCCCCGGCGTCTGCCGAGGCCAATGGCCGACGAGGGTCAAACAGAGAAGCAGCCGGAGCTTAGTGCGCGGGCTTCGGCGCCGAGGCCTGGGCGTTAAGGTAGCACGGCTTGTACAGCGCCTGCAGTTGCTTGCCGCGCAGGAAGATCATGCGCCGGGTCAGGCCACCACGCCCCGAAATCCATCTGCGTACCGCCGGCGGATACATCAGGTACAGCATATGGGTGGCTTCCGGATTGGGGACCGGGCGGCCGTTGTCGCCGTAGTCCCAGGCTGCGTGGAAGCCGAGGCTGGCGTGCGAGGTCACACAAATCCGGTCGTGAGGAACCTTGCCGAGCACGATGGTGCAGGCCGAGGCACACAGCCCGTCGATGATGACCGTCTCGCCCGAAGTCCGCAGGTCCTGATACCTGTCGACATAGACGCCGATCTTGCCGCCGCGATCGTCGGCGATCCTGACTACAGCTTGAGACACCCCCATTCCCGCCAGCAGGAGAACCGCAGCGAGCAACCCCGTCATCAACTTCATTTTGGCCAGCCCCAGTCGAAACCGAATCTGTTTGGTCTGTGATGCAAGACAATCGTGAGCGTGTTGCGCGCGCGTATTTTTGTCCAGACGAGTGAAGCCGGTCAAAACAAATTCAAATTGGGTGTTGCGCGCACGCTGCAGTGAGAGTGGGGAAAGGTCCCAAACTGGAACAGCGCGGCGCACGTGCTTGGTGCTCCGCCGCCACAGGCAAGGTCCATTTGGCGTTGACCGCACGCAATGAGGCGGTCTTGAATCTCGGCGGGACGGGGGACCTGAACATGGCTGACGATGCAGATGTGATCGTGATTGGCGCGGGGCTTGCCGGTCTCGTGGCCGCAACCGAGATCGCCGACGCAGGCAAGCGCGTCATCGTGCTCGACCAGGAAGGGGAACAAAGCATCGGCGGCCAGGCCTTCTGGTCGTTTGGCGGCCTGTTCCTGGTCGATTCGCCGGAGCAGCGCCGGCTCGCCATCAAGGATTCGGTCGAGCTCGCATTACAGGACTGGATGGGCACCGCCGGTTTCGATCGCGAAGAGGATTACTGGCCGCGCAAATGGGCCGAGGCCTATGTCGCATTCGCGGCCGGCGAGAAACGCGACTGGCTGCGCGCCATGGGCCATCGCATCTTCCCGGTGGTCGGCTGGGCCGAGCGCGGCGGTTACGACGCGATGGGCCATGGCAATTCGGTGCCGCGCTTCCACGTCACCTGGGGCACCGGCCCCGGCATCGTCGAGCCGTTCGAGCGCCGCGCGCGCGAGGCCGCGAAAAGCGGACGGCTGATATTCAAGTTCCGCCACCGCGTCGATGCGCTCAGCGTCACCCACGGTGCGGTCGACGGCGTCAGTGGCACAATCCTGGAACCGAGCTCGGTCGAGCGCGGCAAGAGTTCCTCGCGCAACGTCGTCGGCGATTTTTCCTTCCGCGCACCTGCGGTGATCGTCGCGGCCGGCGGCATCGGCGGCAATCATGATCTGGTGCGGCAGAACTGGCCGAAGCGGCTCGGCGAGCCGCCCAGATTCATGATCTCCGGCGTGCCCGAGCATGTCGACGGCCGCATGATCGGCATCACCGAGGCGGCGGGCGGGCGGCTGATCAACCGCGACCGCATGTGGCACTATGTCGAGGGCATCCGGAACTGGAACCCGATCTGGCCGCGTCACGGCATCCGGATCCTGCCGGGACCGTCGTCGCTGTGGTTCGACGCGACGGGCAAGCGGCTGCCGGCGCCGCTATTCCCGGGCTCCGACACGCTCGGGCAACTGCATTACATCATGGGCACCGGCTACGATTATTCGTGGTTCATCCTGACCCAGAGCATCATCAAGAAGGAGTTCGCGCTGTCCGGCTCCGAGCAGAACCCCGACCTCACCGGCAAGAGCTGGCGCATGACGATCAAGCGCGCCACCAACAAGGGCGCGCCGGCGCCGGTGGAGGCGTTCAAGCAGCACGGCGCCGACTTCATCGTGCGCGACAATCTCGCTGATCTCGTCGATGCCATGAACAAGCTCGCAGGCAACGATCTGTTGCAGCTCGACGCCATCAAGGCGCAGATCGAGGCGCGCGACCGCGAGATCACCAACCCCTACGTCAAGGATGCGCAGGTGATGAACCTGCACAATGCGCGGCGCTATATCGGCGACAAATTGATCCGCACCGCGAAGCCGCACCGCATCCTCGATCCCGAGCACGGCCCGCTGATCGCGGTGAAGCTCAACATCCTCACCCGCAAGACGCTCGGCGGGTTCGAGACCGATCTCGAGTCGCGCGTATTCGGCAACGATCACCAGATCATCCGCGGGCTCTATGCGGCCGGCGAAGCCGCCGGCTTCGGCGGCGGCGGCATGCACGGCTATCGCTCGCTGGAAGGCACGTTCCTCGGCGGCTGCCTGTTCTCGGGCCGCAACGCGGGACGTGCGGCGGCGAAGGCGGTGAGCTAGGAGCGCCTTTCCCTGATGTGGGCGTTGAGGCCCGTCGGCGAGAACCGGCGGGCCTCGATTTGCTGAGTCCGAATTTGTTCAGGCGGTCTTGGTGAAAAGCGTCAGGATGCCGTTGGTGAGATTGACCGCGACAACTTGTGCCGAGCTGAGGCCCTTCGCCTTCAGCGCGGATACTGCTTCTTCAGACGCGTCGATGGAACCGCGAAGGTTCCGCAGGTCGTCTTCGCTTGCCTTTGCGACGACAGCCTCGACCTTCGACCGGGCGTCGGGCTTGAGTTCCTTGATGTCCACGACCTGGATGCTCCGGATGGCGGTGGGCTGATCAGATTGAGCCTGCGGCATCGCCTTCGGTTGCGTCCCCTGCACCTGCGCCCAAGCAGGTGTTCCGAGCGAGAGCGCCGCAACGATGACGGACGCCGTAGAGATACGGATGCGCATGAGTATTCCTTGTGTTGATTACCCCCAACATCCCGCGACAACGGGCTTTCCTTGCTTAAGGTTCCGCCGGAAATCCGCTCTCTCGACCGGTGCAGCATGAACTTACGGGACCGCAGGCGGGAGCGCCGCCAAAATATCGAAAACAACCCCATGCAAAGTAGCCGGCGGTGGCCCGCGCTCGGCCAAAACAACTTGACACGTCGGGCAACTCAGACGCATTCTTCTAATATTCCGAAATCGCGCGCGTTGAAACAGCAACGCGTCCTTCAGCGTTTGCGCCGTTTGCTTGGTCAGACGATTCTGCTCGAAGGGCAGGTTGGAGAGATCGTCGAAGCGGCTGGACTGGGCAGTTGCCGTAGCTACCGCGACGAGGCTCGCACCGGCGAGAGTGGATAGGAACAGGAAGTGTTCGCGCGTTGAAATCGTGCTGCACTCTCCACAGTCTTGGCGATCAAGGCGTCATACCTTCTTGATCGCCGGCGGCTTCCACGATCCGTCGATAATGCCTTCCTTGCCCCAGTAGGCGCGGATGTAGAGCGAGAAGTGCCCATCCGGCGCCGGCAGCCAGTTCGCCTCCTTGTCGCCGCCCGGCGATTTCGCGCCGGCGTGGAGCGTGAGCGAGCCGTCTGCGTTGCGCTTGAGATTCTTGTTCTTGGTGCCGAGCGAATAGCGCTTGAGATCGTTCGGATTGAAGAGGTGCTTGTCGTTGTATAGCGTCAGCGACCAGAAGCCGTTCACCGGCGGCTCCTGTCCGGCCGCGAACGTGATCTCATAGCCGTTGCGGCCGTTGAGCTCTGCACCGGCGCCATCGTTGTCGGTGTAGAAATATTGCGTCTCGGTCGGCCGATTGTCGAACATGTTCGACTTCGCTGTGCCCGAGCGATTGAAGTAGTCCAGGCCGAACTGCGCATTGTTCGTCGATCGGTTCCAGCCGTTACCGGCCGGGCGTCCGTTGTGCTTCCACTGGAAGAATGCCTTGATGACCTTGTCTTCGGTATCGGTCGCGGTCGTGACCAGCACCTTCTTCAGTTCCGGGTCGTTGGCAGCCGCGTCCAGCAGCAGGCGGAACTGGCCGTACATCGCTTCCTCGCCCGGCAGCGGGTCCACGATGTCGAGCACCTCTCCGAACTGATCGAAGAATTTTTCGGGGATGACCCATTTGGTTTCTTCGCCTGATGACTTCGGCCCCTGGATGGTCGGTGCCTTGCTCCATTCGATCGTCTTCATCTTCCCGGTGAAGTCCTTCAACGGGTAGGCGACGACCTGGTTGATGACGGACTGGATCGCCTTCTTGTCCTCGGGGGTGTCGTCCTGGAAGATGCGCGGAATGGCGTTCGCGAGCGAGGTCGAGCAGCGGACGATGTCGGTGATTCCCGACGGCTTGAGGCCTTTCCAGTTGGGACCGGCCAGCAGATAGAATCCGGGCTTTGACTTGTACGGCTTGCCGAGCTCGCCGAACTGGTCGGTGCGGGCGTCGTAGAGCGCATAGACCCAGAAGCGGTCGCCGAAGTCCGGCACCTGGATGACGACGGGCTCCTCGTCGAGCGAGAAGAAGCCGAGGCCGTAGACGACGTCCTGATTGGGACAGGTCACGAAAGTCTCGGACGGCTCGATGTAGTCGGCAAGCATCGCGATCTGGCCGCGCGGCGCTGCGGGCAGCACGCCGTTGAGATGTCCGGGCTGCGGAGCCTGCGTGATCGCGGCCCTGCGGTTGATCATGTTGACCATCGGCCAGCCCCAGACATACGCCATCTGCGCGATGGTTCTCGCATAGTCAGGCTGCATCACGATGCCAGTGGCCGGCTCGGTCACGCTCGAGGTCGCGGCACAAGCCTGTTGAGCCTTGGCGCTGTCGGCCGTCACCGCGACCGCAGCGGCGGACACCGCCACCGGAACGGCCGCGCTGGTGAGCCCGGCGGCGAGCGACGCTGCGCCAATGCCGGTCTTCAGGGCGTCACGACGGGTGGCAGAGAAATCGTTGGTTGAAATTGTCATATCGCACTCCGGTATCTTTGTGTGGCTTGCAGTCCCTCGCTGGATCACGGCACACGGCGCGCCATGATCTCGCGCCGTGTCACTTCACCTTGACGAGGTCGTCGGGCTTCCAGGTCTGGTCGAAGAACTCGACGCCGGTGCCGTAGAGGCGCACGGCCGCGAGGAAATTCCGTCCATTGACGGTCTGGATGAAGTTGCTATCGGCGGCTTCCGCGGGCTTGCTCGGACCGAACCAGATATCGATCGAGCCGTCGCCGTTGGTCGCGACCTTGCCGAGGCTGTTGATCGACGGCAGCAATTGCGGCGTCTCGACCATCGTGCCGTCGGTGATGTTGTAGGCCGTGACGGCCCAGAACAGCGCGGCCGGCGGATGCGGCGGCAAATGCAGCTTGTAGGTATTCCCGCCCGTGAGGAAGTCACCATTCGCGTCCTTCAACGCGAACGGATATTTCGACCCGGCCCCGATCGTCCGCATGACCATCGCGGACGCCGTCGAGAAGGCGATCTGGAAGTAGCTCGCACGCTGGTTGACGTCGAGATAGCCGTCCTGAAGCCACTCTGCGGTGCCGGCGGCCCACGTGTTCAGGTACTGGCGGTCCTTGTAGTATCGATCGCGCTGATCCGGCCGGCCGAGCTGCCGCATCGCGAGGATCATCTTGGGCGCGGTCTCGACTGCCTTTTGCAGCAGCGTCTGCTGCTTCTGGTCCGGATTGAACGGCTGCCCCTTGATCATTCCGATCGAGGCCAGCACGCCGCGCAGCTCGGGATCGATCGCCGAGGCGGGTTCGTAGTCGATGAACGCCTTGAGCTTGGTCCAGAACGTAGTGTCGACCGGGTACATCATGTTGATGCGCTTGCCGCTGGCGTTCGGAAACTGCATCGGCTTGACATCCTTCTCCGGCGTCCACAGCGGGTAGACGCGGGTCTGCTCGGCGCCCGCGACCGCGTCCTTCGGGTCCGGCGCGTTCTCGCCCTTCTTCATCACGGTGCGGAAGAACAGCAGGACGTTGTAGGTCTTCGATTTGAACGCGAAGTAGCCTTCCGGGATCTCGCCGCTGTAATCCGGCGGCAGCAGCAGATAGAGTCCTCCCCGCGCGCGGTCCGGGCCGATCAGTCCGACATCGGTGATCGTGCGCTGGAAGAAATCGGTGAACATGCCGATGACGTTGGCGGGCGCCGCAACGACCAGCGGGCCGGTCTCTTTCAGGTCGAGATAGCTCATCGAATAGATCACGTCGGCATTGGGCGTCGGAATCCAGGTGCGCACATCCATCCGGTCCTTCCAGATCGGCAGGACGTTGTAGCCCTTGCCGAAAGTCGCCTCCGAGCCGTCCTTCATCCCGATCGTATTGAGCGCAGGCAGCATGGTCATGTAGGCGTGGACCGCGCGCTGATAGAACAGCTCGTCGCGCAGATCCTCCGCTTCCTTCTGCGGCAGCCAGTTGCCGTTGTTGAGCTGCTTGACGAGAGGCGGTGACGCCGGTTGATCCTGCGCCACGGCGGGAACTGCGACGCACATCGAAGAGAGCAGGAGCGCTGAAGTCAGGATTGAGGTTCTCGTTGTCATCGGCTTCCTCATTTTGGTTGACTGGACATCCGCGTCCGTTCGCTAAGATTGTCTACGTCCTTCGCCTGGCGGTACGAATTGATTAAATTCATTCAGCAAGGGACGGCGTCCGGGCACGCGTGCCGGCCGGTCTCGTCTGCCGCTTTCCCTTATGGTGATGCTCTCGATCGCGACCATGTGTTCGAGCGGTCAGGATATGTCTTGAGAACATCAGGCCGCTGAGGGCGCGTCTACGTAAATCGTGCCAATCTCATTACAACGGAGTGTCATGCTGCAGCGCACGGCCGAGCGCGAGGGTCGCGCTTGGACTCTCGCCGAACAGCGTTCGATAGTCGCGCGCCAGGCGGCCCATATCCCGGCCCATGCCCCAGCTTTGTGCCGCACTCGAAACGGTTGCCTCAGTGTGTGTGACCAAGTCTCGTCTGATCCGATGCAGCCGCAACCGGCGCACATAGTCTCGCGGCGTGTCATCCAACAGCTCCGAGAATGCACGGAAGAGTGTGCGGCGTGACGTCGAGGCCGCCTGCGACAGCGCCTCGATCGAGATCGGGCTGTCGAGATGGCGTGCAATGTATTTGCAGGCAGCGCGGACAATTTGCGCGCGGCTGCCCGGGTGCGACGTTTCGTCCCTTCCCAGCGGTGCTCGCGCATAGTGGCTCACGATTACCTCAATGAAGTTGCTGCCGATGCCGGGCCTGTCGATTTCGGCAGTTGATTTGGCGTCGTGGATGGCTGCGACCTGACCACTCAGCCAGCGCACGGCGCTTGCTGCCAGCGGCGCCGGGTGAAGGCCGCTCCGGTCCAGGAGGTTGCGGTCCAGGGCAAGCCCATGACGGGCGAACTGCTGCTTCAATCGCGCAGCAGACAACGTCGCGGCGACGTACAACGCATTGCCGCGACACAAGAGGTCGCATTCCTCGCCGGGGAGCAGAACGCCTGCGCTTCCCTTTGACACATTGTTGAGCCAGAGCCGCGATCCGGAGCCGATGCGAAGGATCACGCCGAGCGTGATCGCATCGGCGGAGAACGCGCCTCGCACGAGGACGTTGCCGTCGATCAGACCGCTGCTGAATGCAATGCCGTCCCGTGCGGCAAAAGCGAGGCTGCCCCGAACGCGGCGCCCCGGCATCTGGATCGCTTCCAGTTCGGCGCCGAAGATCGCGCTGCCGAGATCATCGATCCGGCAAATATCAAAGCGGTGCCACGTTTCGACGACAGCCGGCAAAATCCACCCCTTGGATCGATCAAGAGGCAGCATAGGAAGCCAAGGGACGGCCTTCTACGTGGTTCGTGCCAATCTGCTATGAGAGGCGCGAGGCAGCGGAAACCGTCTCGCTGGGGCGTTCGCCGAACAGCTCGCGATACCAACCGGACATCCGACCGAGATCGCTGATGCCCCATTGATTTGCGACGAGGGCGATCGTGCAGGCCCTCTCGGCGTCGCTCGCCAGATCGTGCCTGATGCGGTGAAGCCGCAGCTTCCGGACATAGCTGCGTGGCGTTTCGTCCAAAATTTCCTCAAATGCGCGAAAAAGCGTGCGACGCGAGGCATATGCGGACGCGGCGATCTGATCGACCGACAGCGGCTCGCAAAGATTTTCCTGGATGAAGGCCCGCGCGCGTTCGACGATCTTGCCGTACTGGTTCAGCTGCCTGCCGGCAATGCGCTGATGCGGCGGACGGGCCAAATGCGCAATGAGTGCGGAAAGAAGCTGACCGGATATCGGATTGTCCGCGGTGACGGTCCCATCATGAATGCGCGCGAACAAATGGCGCAATCGGTCGATCAGGGCCGGTGCAAGGCACTGCGCATGTAGCCCCGTTTCCCCGAGGGCAGTCCGGTCAAGCACCAGATCCTCCTCGGCGGCCTCCTGTTCCAGCTTCTCCGCCGACAAGGTGAGAGCGGCATACATCGAACCGGGCGCATAGAGCGCGTCATGATCGTCGTTGGGAAAGAAGACGCCCACAGTGCCGGGCTGTACTTCGGTCAGCCAATGCCGCGCGCCGGTCTCGAGCTTCAGAATGGCGCCGATGGTGATGTTGTCCCGGGATAGCGGGCCCAACAGGGAAACCCGCCCATTGATCAATCCGCTGCTGCACTCGATGCCGTCCGAGTTCGAAAAGACGAGACTGCCCGAAAGATAACCGCTCGACATCTGGGTCGCCTCAAGGCCCGCGCCGCGAACGGCGTCGCTCAGATCTTCAATTCTCGAAATGGGAAGGCGCGTCCAAACCTCGGCAGGCAGCATGTCGCGCCTCACTCGAACGGGAGCCGCCCGGCATCGGCGCGACGGCCTCATTGCACGTTCTCATCCTACGCGCTCCGTCGCGATGTCACAACCTTGGCCAGTGGCGAAACGTCGGTTCCAAGGTGCCGCCCGTCGGCAGTTGCGCGTGGTGAGAAGAGTTCCGAGCGGATATCAAGGCGCCGGAGCGATCACGTCGTCGTTGCGGCGATCTGTCTCAGCCATACGTCTCCACGATGAAGTCGATCAGCGCGCGCAGCTTCGGCCTCATCTTGCGGTGCTTCGGCCACAGGATCTGACGGACGCGGGTCCGCGTCGTGTAGTTCGGCGGCAGCACCTGCAGCCGTCCCGCGGCGATATCGTCGGCAAGCAGTTCGTCGCGCATCAGCACGATACCGGCGCCGGCGCAACACCGCCGCCGAACATGCCGGTGCCGCGATGGTGGTGGGTCTGCAACGCAACGCCGGCCGCACGGCCGTCCGCAAGCGATACGCAGGGCGCGAACGACATCAGCGTGGCACTCCCCGGCCCCGGCGAGGCCGTGCAGTTCGAGCAGCACATCCGGCCGCTGTTCGATGCTGTTCGCCTTCGATCTCTGGAAGGAGGCGGATGTCGCCAGGCACTGCCAACAAATCCTGCACGGCTCGAGGCCGGGACCATGCCCTGCGACGGCGCCTGGCCGGCCGAGCGAGTGGCGCTGTTCGCACGCTGGGCGAATGGGCAGAATCCGCCGACCTGATTGCGCCGAGCCGATCTCGGAGCAATTTCGAGCGATTTCGGTCAACGGCGCTGCAAATTGTGCAGTGGCGGCGCTCGCTCTGGCAGGTTAGACAGTGCCCGCCATTCAAGTGGAGACCCAAATGAGCATTCAGCGTTTCGAAACCGGCCCGCGCATGAGCCAGGCCGTCGTGCACGGCAACACCGTCTATCTCGCCGGCGTCGTCGCCGGCAAGGCCGCGGGCGGCAGCGTCACCGACCAGACCAAGGACATCCTGTCGATCATCGACGGCCACCTCGCCAAGGCCGGCACCGACAAGTCGAAACTGCTCAGTGCGACGATCTACATCACCGACATGAAGACGTTCCCGGAGATGAACGCGGTGTGGGACGGCTGGGTCTCCCAGGGCAACACCCCCGCCCGCGCCACCGTCGAGGCCAAGCTGGCGGCGCCGCAGTACAATGTCGAGATCATGGTTGTCGCGGCGAAATAGACGCGACGCACGTCATCCAACGGATACCGGATGCCCCGGATCGCAAAGCGCAATTCGGGGCATTTTCATCTTGCACTCACGCGCTGATCCGCGCTCGCCCACCCGCAGCCTCACCGAGATCGGACTGAAGCCAGCGGGCAATCCGGCGCCATGAACCGGCGAGAGCCTTGCAGCCCATGAACAGTCCGAGGTGACCACACGGCTCGGTATGGCATTGCAGCCACGCGGGCGGCGTGGCCAAGAGCCGCGCTGTCGCAAATGCCTGGTCGGGCGGAACGACGATGTCGTTCTCTGCGGCGAGCATGAAGACGGGCTGCTTCACGGCAGCGAGATCGATCTTGCAGCCAAGCGCGAGGAAGTCTCCAGCCGCGATCCGGTTCTGGCGAAAGATCCAGTCGGTCACTTCGAGGTAGTAAGCGCCCGGCAGATCGAGCGTCTCGTCATTCCAGCGCGTGAAGCGATCGAGCAACGCCCGCGCATCTTCCGAATTGCGGTCGAGCCGCCTCTGCAGCGCCGCTTCCGCGTCACGCATGGTGAACGGGATGCTCCAGGCCTGCAGCATGTGCTTGCCGCTGACGATCCCATCCCCCTGACGGACCAGCGCCTCGAAGCCTTGCCGTGGAAGCGAGGCGACCATCCGGGAAAGCTCCGACGGTACCGAGACGTCGACCGGGCTGCCGGCAAGCACAAGCCGCCGTACCTTGCCCGGAAAGCGCGCCGCATAGAGCAACGACAGCCAGCCGCCCTGACAGAGACCTGCAAGGTCGACCGGCGGCCCGATCGTGTCGACGGCCACGTTGAGATCGGACAGAAAGGTGTCGATCGAGAAATATCGCATCTCCGGTGCCGCCGAGCGCCAATCCGTGAGATAGAGACGCGCAACGCCGGCCTTCTGCAACGCCTCCATCAGGCTGTGACCGGGGGCAAGATCCGCAATCTGCGCGCGATGCAGCGCATAGGGCGCGCAGACCAGCAGCGGCCGGCCTTCGGCCGCTCTCGAGAAATCCAGCAGGCGCATCGACGGCAGCTGAAGCGCGACCGCATGGGCTGTCGTCCAGGGCAGCGCCGCCGCTTCGCCCGGCGAATCCATGGGCTCGGGTGCACGACTGGGGTACCACTGCGAGTAGATGTCCAGCGCCAATCGCGCGGCTTCAAACGGCCATAGCCAGGCGTCCTGCGCCCAGCTAGCGCTCGCACTTCGATCCGATGGATCCGTCTTTTCGGGCAAGCTCGTTCACCGATTGATCGCTACCGGGATGGTCTGGCCAACGCGGGCCACCTTCACGCCGACAAATTCAGGTCGGATCAGTTTACGCCAAACCGGCTGGAGCGGCAGCCACGCCGGGATGTCACGATCTCGCGACCCCGGCGCGGCTTGCTGCCAAGCAGCAAAAGCCGCCGTTGCAGCGGCCTAAAGCGCGATGAGATTGGGTTGAATCATCATCGCGCTTTAGCTCCTTGTTTGAGCATGATCTTTTCGGAAAACCGCTTCACACTTTTCCGGATCATGCTCTAGGCGGCGCGTGCCGTGCCCTTCTCCGCCTCGAGCTTGCGGGCGAACAGCCAGCGGAAATAGGTCAGCGGGGCATCGGCGCCGATCGCGAGCAGCTGATAGTCCGGATCGGCGTCGAACACGCGCTGCTGCGCCTCGATGATATCCTTGTCCTCGTTGAACCCTTCCTCGAGGCTGTGCCGCAGCGACAGTGCGATGTTCGGATTATCGATGTCGAAATCGTGCAGGTAATTCCAGAAGAAGTGCGTGGTCGAGCGCGTCTCCGGCGTCATGAACTGCGCGTTGCGATACGACCGCGTGCCCGGAACCTGGACGCCCTTCTCGACGCCCTGCCCGGCCGGCGCGAAGGTGGTGTCGAGCGTGAAGATGCCGGGCACGATCATGCGGCCGATATTGCGGCGGTCAATCTTGTCGGTTTTGTTCGGGATTACCTTCTTGTGGTAGGGCGGCGGCTCGGCGCCCATGTGCCAGCGCTCGACACGGAAGCCGTCGTCCAGCTTCTCGATCGCGACCGGCTTGGTCTTGTAGGCGTATTCCTCGGAGCCGCCGAGCGTGTTGGTGTGGACGAAGGCGAGATGCGCGAAGTCGCTGAGGTTGTCGACGATCAGGAGCCAATTGGCCTTGTAGTGCATGTAACCTGGCAGGCCGCGCCACTTGGGATCCTCGAGCGGCGGATAGTCGAGGATCAGTTTCGGATCGGCCTTCTCCGGATCGCCGGTCCAGATGAAGATCAGATTGTAGCGCTCGACCACCGGATAGCTGCGCACGCCGAGCTTGGCGGGGATCGTGTCCTGACCGGGAATCTGGATGCATTTGCCGTCGGCCGCGAACTTCATGCCGTGATACATGCACCTGATGTCGTCGCCCTCGATGCGCCCCATCGAAAGCGGCGCTGCGCGATGGCAGCAGCGGTCGTCCAGCGCGACGACTTTGCCGCTCGACCCGCGATAGAGCACGATCGGCCGTTCCAGGATGGTGCGCGCGACCATCTTGCCGTCGATCAGTTCGTGATTCCACGCCGCCACGTACCAGGTGTTGCGCAGGAAAATTCCGTCGTCAGCCATCTCTCCCTCCCGATGCAAGATTTGGTTGCGACGAGGTTAGGTGATTGCGGTCACCGGGATAATCCGATTTGGCTGGACACACTGTACCGGTGGATGGACAATCAGCCATGGAGTGGCGCGACTGGGAGCTGTTTTGCGAGGTTGTCGAGCATGGCGGCTTCACCGCGGCCGCGCGCGTGCTTGGCCATCCCAAATCGAGCCTCAGTGCTGCGGTGCAGCGTCTCGAAGCCAATCTCGGGCTGCGGCTGATCGAGCGCACCACCCGCCACCTGCGCCTGACCGATTCCGGCGAGACCATCTATCGCAAGGTGCGCCCGCTGTTCGCGGCGCTGCACGACACACACAGCGAGGCGCTGGCGATGTCCAGCGCGGTCGCCGGCACCCTGCGCATCAAGGCGCCTTATGAATTCGGCGCGCATCATGCGGGGCCGGTCGCCTGCGCGGTGATGGGCCGCTATCCGGAGCTTTCGATCCGGATCGATGTCGAGCACGACATCGTTAGTCCGATCGCCGAGAACTACGACATCGTGTTTGCGATGCTGGAGGCGCCGCTGCCGTCGGCCGGGATCGTGATCCGCCGCGTCTTCACGCTCGAGCGCGGCCTGTTCGCGGCACCTGCCCTGCTGGAGAAATTCGGCGAGCCGCGCACGCTGGATGATCTGAGAAAGCTGCCGCTGCTGACCGGCCCCAGCGATCCGCCATGGGCGATCACCGCTCCCGGCGGCGCGGTCGAGCATCTCGCGGTCGATCGCGCACGCCTGACCAGTTCGAATGCCCATGTCCGGCTGCAGGCCGCGCTCGCCGGCCATGGTGTGCTGCGGGTCACCGCCAGCTATACCCGCGCCGCCGTCGCGGCCGGCGAGTTGCGGCGGCTGCTGCCCGATCATGCCTGCGAGCCGCTCAACGTGCACGCGCTGTTGCCGGCGCGGCAATTTGTCCCGGCGAAGGTGCGCTGCTTCCTCGACGCGATGGAGGCGCATGCACGCGGCGATCCGGAGGCCTATATCAGGCCGTAGCGGTCTTTTTGGCCGATTACCATTTTCCCGGGAACCTGCACGGCCGGTCGGCATCCAATGATATTATTCCGCCAACAGTGAGGGCGATCCCGCCATGCGCCAGGCCCATGTAACGTCCCTGCCGCCGACCAGCTCGGGCGATGCCGAGCTCGTGCAACGCGCGCTCGCCCGTGACGAGGCCGCAATCCGCGCCATCATGCAGGCGAATAATCGCCGGCTGTTCCGGCTGGCGCGCGGCATCCTGCGCAACGACCACGAGGCCGACGATGTGGTTCAGGACGCCTATGTGCGCGCCTTTACCCATCTGGACCAGTTCCGCGGCGACTCCAGCCTCTCGACCTGGCTGTCGCGGATCGCAATGAACGAGGCACTCGGCCGCCTGCGCCGCAGGCACAGCAGCGTCGAATGGTCCGATCTGCCGAAAGGTGCTCCTGAAGCCCAGATCATCCAGTTCCCCCTGTCGTCAACGGACGATCCGGAAAAATCCATGGCACAGCGTGAGATCCAGCACGTCGTCGAGCACGCGATCGACGAGCTGCCCGAGGCGTTCCGCCTCGTCTTCATCACCCGCGTGATCGAGGGCATGAATGTCGAGGAGACCGCTGAGATCCTCGGCCTCAAGCCGGAAACCGTGAAGACCCGCCTGCACCGCGCCCGGACCATGCTGCGCGACAATGTCGAGCGGAAGATCGGCCCCGTCGTCATGGAGGCCTTCCCCTTCGCGGGCAAGCGCTGCGAGCGATTGACCGAGGCGGTTCTGAAACGGCTGCGCGCCACCGCCTGAATTTTTTCGGGAACCTCTGCTCGTCCGCACCATCCAACTCCTGTGCAAGCAACGACGCGCCGCGCGCTACGCCCGGCTCAACAGGAGTTTCAAACCATGTTCGTTCGATTGGGTATCGCGGTCGCCGCGCTCAGCCTTCTCAACTGCGCTGCGCTGGCGCAGGGCGCAAAGCCGACCGATCCGCAGATCGCACATATCGCCTATACGGCAGGGGTGATCGACATCAATGCCGCCAAGCAGGCGGAAGAGAAGGCTTCCAACAAGGAGGTCAAGGCGTTCGCCAAGGACATGGCGCGCGACCATGAGGCGGTGAACAAGCAGGCGCTCGACCTCGTCAAGAAATTGAAGGTGACGCCGGAGGACAACGACACCAGCAAGACGCTGTCGAAGCAGGCGGCCGACAAGCTTGCCGAACTCGGCAAGCTGAAGGGCGCCGCCTACGACAAGGCCTATATCGACAACGAGGTCGCCTACCACAAGGCGGTCAACACCGCGCTGGAGACGCAGCTGATCCCCTCGGCCAGCAATCCCGAGCTGAAGGGCCTGCTGCAGACCGGCCTGAAGATCTTCCAGGGCCACCAGCAGCATGCCGAACATGTCGCGGCCGGCCTGAAGTAAGGAGGCGCGCGATGTTGCCAGGACGCTGTCTCGCAACGCTGGCTTTGCTCGCGCTCGGCGCGATGGCCGTCCCGGCGCATGCGGCGACCATCCAGATCGTGATGGAAAATATGGTGATCTCGCCGGCCGAGGTGTCGGCCAAGGTCGGCGACACCATCGAATGGGTCAACAAGGACGTGTTGGCGCACACCGCCACCGCGAAGAACGGCGACTTCGACGTGACGATCGCGCCGAAGAAGACGATCAAGTCGGTCCTGACCAAGGCCGGCACGGTCGACTATTACTGCCGCTACCATCCCAACATGAAGGCGGTGCTGACCATCGCACCATAGCCCGCGCGATGACCTCAGAGGTAATCGATCGGCGCACGCAAACCTTCGATAGTCCGGACCGCCGCGCAGTCCCGGCACTATCGAAGGAGAGCACCATGACCGACCATGCCACCATCGCCCGCCGCTATATCGATCTCTGGAACGAGCGGACGCCGAGCCGGCGTCGCGAGATGCTGAGCGAGAACTGGACCGCCGATGCGCGCTATATCGATCCGCTGATGAGCGGCGACGGCCATGAGGGCGTCGACGCGCTGATCGCGGGCGTGCAGCAGAAGTTTCCGGACTTCCGCTTCAAGCTGATCGGGGAGCCGAACGGCTTCGGCGACCATGTCCGATTCTCCTGGGGCCTCGGGCCGGACGGCGTCGACAGCCCGATCAAGGGCACCGACTTCGCCATGCTGAAGGACGGCCGGATCAGGAGCATCACCGGCTTCCTCGACCAGGTGCCGGGCGCCTGAGGCGCCGCTTCCACGCCGGCGATGTCGCCACCAGAACGCTTTCAAGCGAAGTGGATCCCGGTTCGCGTCAAGAAAACGCGTCAAAACAAAGAATCCAGAGCCCCGTTCCGATTCCATCGGAACGGAAAAGGCTCTAGTCTTCCCGAAACACAGGGAGGACGCCATGAAGGCAGATTACGCCTTCAAGACTTCTGTCGTCAGCGACATCACGCCGGCGCTGCTGGCGATCGGCCGCGACAGCTTTCCGCAGGCCCTGATCGGCGCGCTACGCCGCGTCGCCGGTGTCGGTCATTGCATGGTGTTCTCGTTCACCGGTCCGCGGACCGCCGCGTGCCTGCTCGACGTCGGCAACATCCCGACCGGGCGCGACCTCGGGATCGCCTATTCCGAACATTTCCATCAGGCCGACCCGAATCGGGACGCGGTGTTCGAGGGACGGACGCAGGCCGCGCCGATCGTGCTGCCGAATTTTGCCCGCCGCATGTACAGCGACGGCTACCGCAAGATCTTCTTCGACGACTCCGACATTGTCGACAAGTTCGCCTCCGCGATCTGGACCGGCGACACCTGCTTCTATGTCAACTTCTACCAGATCACCGCGCAAGGCCGCTTCAGCCGCGAGCAGATCGCGCGCCTGGCCGCGGTCGCGCCGGCGTTGACGGCGGCTGTGGCGCGGCATTTCCAGCGCGACCCGGCAGCGGATGTTGATCCGATCGAGCGGTTGAAGATCCTGTTTGCGACCGCCGAGCCGCTCGCCAGGCTGACCGGGCGTGAGCAGGAGGTCTGCCTGCGCATTCTCTCCGGTCTCAGCTCGGAAGCGATCGCCGCCGAGCTCGGCATCGGGCTGCACTCCACCCTCACCTATCGCAAGCGTGCCTATGACAAGCTCGGCATCTCCTCGCAGAACGAGCTGTTCGCGATCGCGCTGCGCCTGATGGCCTCGGCGCGCCAGTTGAACTGAGCGCGCTCCAAGCGATGGTCTCCCGCTGTCCCCAGCGGTGGGGACAGACGGGCCGCGCCGCCCGGCCTATGCTCGGTCCGAAGACCCGAGGCCAAACCGAGATCACGTCGTGAGCACCGCGCCCCATTTCAATATCGACGTCCCCGCCTTCTGGCAGGATCCCTATCCGGCGCTGGCGCGCATGCGCAAGGAGGCGCCGATCGCCTTCGTGCCGCAACTCGGCAGCACGCTGCTGTGCAACCGCGACGACATCTTCATCTCCGAGAAACAGATCGACGTGTTCTCATCGCACCAGCCGGAGGGGCTGATGAACAAGCTGATGGGCCACAACATGATGCGCAAGGACGGCGATGCGCACATGAACGAGCGCAAGGCGATCTTTCCGGCGATCTCGCCCAAGACCGTCCGATCGCACTGGACGGCGCAGTTCGCAGCACACGCGACGCGCATCCTCGACGAACTGAAGCCGGACGGCGTGGTCGATTTCGTGCAGGCCTTCGCGCTGCCGTTCTCGGCCGAATGCCTGAAGTCGATCACCGGCCTCACCAATATGCGCTTCCAGGATATGAACGCGTGGTCGCAGGGCATGATCGACGGCATCGCCAATTATGTCGGCGATCCCGCGATCGAGGCGCGCTGCCATGCGGCGACCTCGGGCATCGATGCCGCGATCGACGACATGGTCCCCAGGCTGCGCAAGACGCCCGACCTCAGCCTGCTCGGCGTGATGCTGCAGACCGACATGCCGATGGAGAGCGTGCGCGCCAATATCAAGCTTGCGATCTCGGGCGGCCAGAACGAGCCGCGCGATGCGATCGCCGGCACGGTATGGGCGCTGCTGACCCATCCCGACCAGCTTGCGCTGGCGACGAGCGGCACGATCGCGTGGCTGCAGGTGTTCGAGGAATATGCGCGCTGGATCTCGCCGATCGGGATGTCGCCGCGGCGGATCGCAAAGCCCTGGACGATCAGGGACGTCGCCTTCGAGACCAATGAGCGCGTGTTCCTGATGTTCGGCTCGGCGAACCGCGACGAGAAACACTTCGACAAGCCCGACGCGTTCGACGTGCGCCGCGACGCCGGCAAGAGCATCGCGTTCGGTGCCGGTCCGCATTTCTGCGCCGGCGCCTGGGCCTCGCGCGCCATGGTCGCCGACGTCGCGCTGCCCGCGATCTTCAAGCGGCTGAAGAATCTGCGCCTGATCGAGCACCAGCCGGCGCGGATCGGCGGCTGGGCGTTCCGCGGCCTGCTGGATTTGCCGGTGACGTGGGACGCGTAGCGTGCTTTGCGCAGGTTCAGTGCACGGGACCCGGCACGACGAGGCGCAGCAATCGCGCGTCGCGTGATGGGGGGACCGTCGTGGTCCAGGCCTCGCCCGCATCGACGAGGCAGGACAAACCGTCAGGCCGCGACAAGAGGATCGTCCAGGTACCCGCCGGCGAAACGAAGACCTCCACGAGGTGGCCGCGATCGGACAATCCGCGGTGCACCTCAACCTCGCCGAAATGGTCTTTGAGGAAGGTCACGAAATCGGACCGGGAGGCGCAAGTCTGCGCTGCGCCAGCCACCGTCGACATCAACGCGGCAGCCAAGGTGAGTGCCGCCAAGCGGATACATCGCAACATGGCCCCCTCCTTGTCCGGGCAGCCATGCACGACCATCGCCGAACCAAGCTCACTGCAGCGAACTCAAGCAGGGTCAATGATCGCGTACTCCACCCAACGTGATAATCAGGCACGAGGATTTCAAGAGCGGCAGCGGCGGCACTATGCTTCGACAAGGTTTCGCCCGAGCCCTTCAGCCAAGCCCGCCACGCCGGCTCCGCTCGCCAGATCAACGTCCATGCGCGCCGGCGATCGAGAGAGCGTCCTAAAGGCCCGGACGCGCCTGACCAGGCGCCCTCTCATCGCCCCCAGCGCAGCACGACCGGATCGAGTGTCCGCGCGATCTCGATCAGCCCCGCGCGGGTTGCCGGATGCAGCGGTTGCAGCGGATGGCGCACCGCATCGGACTTGATGACGCCGCCCTCGCGCATCAGCACCTTGCAGGCCTGCAGCCCGCATTGGCGATTCTCGTAATTGATCAGCGGCAGCCAGCGCGCATAGGCCCCGACCGCCTCGTCGCGCCGGCCGGCGAAGAACGGATCCATGATCTGGCGGATGCCGTCGGGATAGCCGCCGCCGGTCATCGCACCGGTGGCGCCGGCATCGAGATCGGCCATCAGCGTGATCGCCTCCTCGCCGTCCCACGGCCCCTCGATCTCGGCGCCGCCCTTCTCGATCAGGCCGCGTAGCTTGTTTGCCGCCATCGGCACCTCGATCTTGAAGTACCTGATATTGGCGAGCTCCTTTGCCATCCGTGCCAGGAAATCCACCGAGAGCGGCGTGCCCGCCACCGGCGCATCCTGGATCATGATCGGGATGTTGATGGCATCCGACACGACCCGATAAAACTCGTAGATGCCCGGCTCGCCGACGCGGAAGGTCGCGCCGTGATAGGGCGGCATGATCATCACCATCGCAGCACCGGCGGCTTCCGCCTCGCGGCTGCGCGCGGCGCAGACCGCCGAGGAGAAATGCGTGGTGGTGACGATGACGGGAATGCGGCCTGCGACATGCTCGAGCACCGTATGCATCACGGTCTCGCGCTCGGCGTCGGTCAGCACGAACTGCTCGGAGAAATTGGCGAGGATGCAGATGCCGTGGGAGCCGGCGTCGATCATGAAGTCGACGCAGCGCCGTTGTCCGTCGAGGTCGAGATTGCCGTTGGCGTCGAAGATGGTCGGCGCCACGGGGAAGACGCCGCGATAGGGGCGCTTTGCGACTGCTGTCATGATAACGACCTCCCAGGTTGTTGTCGGATTTTCTTGTCAGCTCTGGCGGAACGGCAGCGGCGGGCCATCGAGCCGGCGCAGGCCCGGCTCGCGGCGCTCCAGCCACCAACCATACTGCTTCGGCCAGGACGCGAACACCTCGCCGCCTGCACCGCCGAGCGCAAGCTCGGCATGCAGCGGCCAGTTCGGATCGAACAGCGCCTCGCGGCCGATCGCGACCAGATCGGCCTGGCCTTTGGCCAGGACGTCTTCTGCCTGCTGCGGATGCAGGATGAGGCCGACCGCGATGGTCGCAATGTCAGCGTCGCGGCGGATCTCATCGGCATAGGGCACCTGAAAGCCGTAGCCGCGCGGAATCCGCGCCGCGGTCGCCGAGCCGAGCAGGCCGCCCGACGAGCAATCGATCAGATCGGCACCGCGCGCCCTGGCTTCGCGGGCGAACGCGACCTGGTCCTCGAGCGTCAGGCCGCCGTCGATACCGTCGACCGAGGAGATCCGCACCGACAGCGGCCGCTCCGCCGGCCAGGCCGCGCGCACGGTCTCGATGATCTCGAGCGGATAGCGCATCCGCCCGGCGCGGTCGCCGCCATAGGCATCGCTGCGGCGGTTCGACAATGGCGAAAGGAATTGGTGCAGCAGATAGCCATGCGCGCAATGCACCTCGACGAATTCGAAGCCCGCCTCGACCGCGCGCAAGGTGGCGCGCCGCCATTGCTCGCGCAGCGCGGCGAGCTCGGCCACGTCGAGCGCGTGCGGCATCAACCAGCCATCTTCCATCGGGATCGCGCTCGGCGCTACCGTCCGCCACGGCAGATCGCCGCGAGCGCGGTCGGCCTCGTCGAGAGCGGCATTGCCGTACCATGGACGCTGCATGCTGGCCTTGCGGCCGGCATGCGCGAGCTGGATCGAGGGCACGGCGCCATTGTCCTTGAGGAAGGCGGCGATCCGCTCGAGCGGCGCGATCTGCTCGTCGTTCCAGATGCCGACGTCGCCATGGGTGATGCGGCCCTCCGCGGTCACCGCCGCGGCCTCGACCATCACGAGCCCGGCGCCGCCCTGGGCGAACTTGCCGAGATGCACGAGATGCCAGTCATTGGCGAGACCGTCGGTTGCCGAATACTGGCACATCGGCGAGATCAGGATGCGGTTTCGGGAGGTCACGCCGCGAAGCGTGATCGGCTGAAACAGAAGCGGCTGCGACATCGGGACCTGCGGGAAGGTGTTGGCGGGAGAAATCGTGGCGGAAAGCTAGGCGGCGCGCCCCGGGATCGCAAGCCATGCCGCGGCGCAGGCGGCAAGACCTGCACGCATGCAGCACTTGCGCAAAGCCGCGATCTGCAAAACCCGCAACATCTGCCGCAGAAAATTTCCCGGCTGGTAAACACTTTCGGTCATCCTCGGGTCACGTCACGGATCGCAATTCGTCGCGGACATCCCTACATTGCCGGCATGAAGAAAATCGGATTCCTTTCGTTCGGGCACTGGACGCCCTCGCCGCAGTCGCAGGCCCGCTCAGCCGCGGATGTGCTGCTGCAATCCATCGACCTTGCGGTCGCGGCCGAAGAGCTCGGCGCGGACGGCGCGTATTTTCGCGTCCATCACTTCGCGCGCCAACTGGCCTCGCCGTTCCCGCTGCTGGCGGCCGTCGGCGCCAGGACCAGCCGGATCGAAATCGGCACCGCCGTGATCGACATGCGCTACGAAAATCCGCTCTACATGATCGAGGACGCCGGCGCGGCCGACCTGATCGCGAGGGGACGCCTGCAACTCGGCATCAGCCGCGGCTCACCCGAGCAGGTGATCGATGGCTGGCGCTATTTCGGCTATCAGCCGGGCGAGGGCGAAACCGACGCCGACATGGGCCGGCGTCATGCCGAGATCTTCCTCGACATGCTGCGCGGCCAGGGATTTGCGCAGCCCAATCCACGGCCGATGTTTCCCAATCCTCCCGGCCTGCTGCGGCTCGAACCACTCTCGGAAGGCCTGCGCGAGCGCATCTGGTGGGGCGCCGGCTCGAACGCCACCGCGGTGTGGGCGGCGAAGCTCGGGATGAACCTGCAAAGCTCGACGCTGAAGAACGACGAGACCGGAGAGGCTTTCCACATCCAGCAGGCCGCCCAGATCCGGGCCTATCGTGCCGCCTGGAAGGAAGCCGGGCACACGCGCGAGCCGCGGGTCTCGGTGAGCCGCAGCATCTTCGCGCTGGTCGACGATCGCGACCGCGCCTATTTCGGCAACGGCCAGGAGGAAGACCAGATCGGCTTCATCGACGAGAGGACGCGCGCAATCTTCGGCCGCGGCTACGCCGCCGAGCCGGACAGGCTGATCGAGCAGCTCAAGACGGATGAGGCGATCGCAGAGGCCGATACCTTGCTTCTGACCGTCCCCAATCAGCTCGGCGTCGACTACAACGCGCATGTGATCGAGACGATCTTGACCCAGATCGCGCCCGCTTTGGGCTGGCGCTGAATCTATCGCGAACGTCAGCGATACTCGCCCGGCGCGCAGCCTCGTCACATCGAGCAGGACCGGGATAAGGACCCGCGCCGGCCGTCTTCTAGGGGGGCTGTTGAGAGGGAACGGCCAGGCGCGGGCTTGAACCGACCGTTCTCGCCGGAGGTCGGTCGGCTCTATTCGACCAATGCCGGAACCCGCGACATCGTTCCGGCGGAACTTCGTTCTCAAACGCGGAGAACTACGGAAACATAACTGCGCGTTGTGAGAAGAACAGGTCGAGTACGGTGCGTTAGGCGCGCACGTTGCGTGAACAGATCGCCGTAATATCCCGGGATAATAACGAAAGGCCGTCTGCGGATCCCCTGGGTCAGAAATCCCTGTCGCGATTGCGCCGGGTGAGGTCGAGCCGATCGACGCGCTCATCGATCCGCCGGTTCAGCTCCTCGTCTTCTCGCGCATTGCTGCCGCGACGGGCGCGAACCACCAATGCACAACATCCGAGCAGAACGATCGCGAAGAACGCGTAGTACCACCATGCCATGCACTGATCTCAAATGAACGCTCGCGATACGGGCGGAAAGGTCATCGTTCAGGCCGATGAGGACGCGCCGACCTTGGCGCATAATAAGGGTTCACCAGACAGGTCGCCGGCATGCCCACAGCGCTGGCCTGGCACTGATCTATCGACGTGAAGATGCAGTCCATGCGCTCGCCGACCAACTCACCGTAAACATGCATGCAGACCGGATAGCGCGGATCATACATTTGCGCGGATGCCGGCCTCGTCATCCAAAGCGCGCCCAGCGCAAGCAGCAGCGCTCCAAGCAACCTCACGTCACGTCTCCTGCTGTCGCCAAATACATTGCCATGCCGACAAACTGTCCCGCGACATTTGCCTGAAGGCTGGAGCGGGCGAAGGGAATCGAACCCTCGTATGCAGCTTGGGAAGCTGCCGTTCTACCATTGAACTACGCCCGCGATCTCAATGCTTGAGGTCGCACCTCACGGGTGCGACCGGCCGGACCATAGCCCGGGCGGCGGCAGCGGATCAAGCGCGCATTGAAGCCGATCGCCGCACCGCCCCCGCTAATGGCCCATCCTCACGAGCACGTCATTGATGACAAAAGCCGCGGCGGCGGATGCGTCGCAAGTGCCGCTTCGTGCATAGATGCAGGCATCGGCGATGCCGACGCGGGCACAGCTTTGCCTTGAAAAATCCGCCGGCAGATCACCGGCCGCCGCGGGCCGCGCAAGGATGCGGTTGAAGGCCGGCATGGTCGCCTGCAACAGCAGCGGCAGGATCAGCTCGGCGAGCGGATCGGCGGGCTCGAGCGCATAGAGCGGCACGGTCCCCACCAATCGTTCCCGCCCCGGCAACAGCTGGAAACGAACATTGTAAAGTGCGAGACCGCACATCTGCGGATCGCTGCGCAGTTCGGCGGCAAGCCGCGCCGCGCCGACACCGCGTGTCCAGTAGTCGCGCATCCCCTCGCTGGCGCCGGCGAGCGTCACCGAGAGCAAGGCCCAGCCGCCGGTGACGATCGGCAATGCCCAACGGCGCCACCCGGGTTTTGCGCGCAGCCATTGCACCCAATCGGCCGATCCCAGCGCCGCGACGATGATGAACAGCGCCACCGAGAGGAAGACGAAGCGGTATTCCTTGTGCGCGATCAGGCTGTGGAAGACGAGGTTGACCAGCGCCACGGCCAGCAACAGCGGCGCATGCCGCGAGCCGCGCCAGATCGCGGCGAGCGGCAATACGATCGCCGCCGACCACACGATCAGGAAGTTGACGAGATAGGCCGAAGGCGGCGTCACGCCGAACTCGGTCGCGCGATCGTGCAGCAGGTTTTCCTTGATGTTGCCGATCAGCCAGGCGAACGGCACGGCGCCATGCGCAAGGTCGATCATGGCGGTGAGCACCAGCGCGGCGAGACCGCCCGCGATCAGCGGAATCAGGTTTCGCCAACGCATCCAGCAGGCGCCGAGCGCAAGCACGGCGATGGCCGGCGCGTACTGAAAGCGGCAGACAAAGGCGAAAGCGAGCAACGCGCCGCCGATCGCCAGATGCCGCTGCGACGGACGATCGGTCACCAGCAGCGCCGCCGGCACGATCAGCGCCGTCGCCAACGGCTCGCCCAATGTGTGCGGCGCGAGCAGGATCAACTCGAACCAGACCGCGGCGGCGAACGCCGCGACGATGGCATGGGTTCGCGAGATCCGTGCACCAAAGAACCAGGCGCTGACCACGATCGACAGTGACGCAGATGCGGCGACCAGGCGCGGCACCAGGAAAGCGCCCTCGCCGCCCGGCGCAATCAAGCCGCCCACCGCGACCGGCCCGGCCAGCAATGTCGGCAGGAACCAGCCGCGAATGCCTTCGCGCCACTCCCACGTCAAAATGCCGTCATGGCCGAGCATCCGCCACGCCGGCTCGAGATATTGAAAGATCTCGTCGGGATACATCACGTTGGGCCAGAGCGCGGCCGCGAGGCGCAGGCCCAACGCCAGCAACAGCAACGCAAACAGCGGATGACGACGCCCGGCCGATGTCCCGGCCACGGCTGTGCTGCCGCGCGCCACATCCGCGCCGGTGCTGGTCATCGTTCCGCCGATCGTACCGTGGAGCAGCATGCTGACGACCAGATAGCGGGCAAAGCCTTTAAGATGCGTGACTGGAGGCTCGCCGGCCCGCGCGCAACCGAGCCACAGCATGCTTAACCGAACGTCAAGATTCCGGATGCGCGCGCCAGCGACGATGTTAGGATCGCGCGCATGGGGGCTGGTGGCGTTATGGCGGGGCGTGGGTACACCATTTTCGACACGGCGATCGGCCGATGCGGTATCGCGTGGGGCGAGCTCGGCGTGGCCGGCGTGCAGCTTCCGGAGCTGCGCGAGATCGAGACCCGCAAGCGGCTATTCAAGCTTTATCCTGACGCGCGCGAGATGCGGCCTCCCGAGGAGGTCGCTGTCGCGATCGAGGGCATCGCCGCGAGCTTGCGCGGCGGCATTGGCGACCTTGCCGGCGTTGCGCTCGACATGAGCGGCATCCCGGCGTTCAACGCGCGCGTCTACCAGTTTGTCCGCACCATTCCCCGCGGCGAAACCCGGACCTATGACGAGGTGGCGAGCGCCTTGCGCGCGTCCGGCGCGATCTATTCGGTGGCACAGGCGCTCGGCCGCAATCCCTTCATGGTCATGGTGCCCTGCCACCGGGTGCTCGAGGCGAGCAATTATGCCGACCGGATCTCGCCGAACGGCGGCAGCATCTCGAAGCGGCGGCTGCTCTCGATCGAGGGCGCCCAGCCGACCACCAGCAAGACCCTTTTTGATGTGCTGCTGCCCGTTGCACGGCTCCGGCCGCAAGCTTAAAT
Source organism: Bradyrhizobium sp. BRP56 (assembly GCF_020194035.1). Lineage (NCBI taxonomy): Bacteria > Pseudomonadati > Pseudomonadota > Alphaproteobacteria > Hyphomicrobiales > Nitrobacteraceae > Bradyrhizobium > Bradyrhizobium sp. BRP56. Next base: position 81,458 of record NZ_JADYVV010000018.1, on the reverse strand, counting down.
CCCGGGTATGGTCCGAACCACGCTCCTGCAGCGCGATCGCATCACGGTGAACGAGTTCCGCTGCACGGCGGAACCCGGCGACAAGCCGTTCGCCGAGCAGTTCGCCTGCCACTCGGTGTCTTATGTGCGCAGCGGCAGTTTCGGCTGCCATTGCCGCGGCCGCTTCCATGAGCTGGTGGCAGGCTCGATCCTGGTCGGCCATCCCGGCGATGAATACACCTGCACGCACGACCACGTGGTCGGCGACGAATGCCTGTCGTTCTTCCTGGACCCGGTGCTGGTCGAGACCATCGGCGACCGCGCGGCGGTCTGGCAGGTCGGGTCGGTGCCGCCGCTGCCGGAACTGATGGTGATCGGCGAGCTCGCGCAAACGGCGGCAGCTGGCAACAGCGACGTCGGTCTCGACGAGATCGGCCACCTCCTCACCAGCCGCCTTGTCGAGCTGGTATCCAACCGCAAGGCAAAGCCGCTCACCGCAGGCTTGCGCGATCGCCGCCGCGCCGTCGAGGCCGCGCTGTGGATCGACGCCAATTCACAGCATCAGATCGACCTCGACGATGCCGCCGAGCAGGCCGGCTTGAGCACCTTCCATTTTCTGCGGCTGTTTTCCGCCGTGCTCGGCGTCACCCCGCATCAATATCTCGTGCGCTCGCGGCTGCGCCATGCGGCGCGGCGGCTCGCGGATGACGACAGCCCGGTCACCGACATCGCCTATGACGTCGGCTTCGGCGATCTGTCCAATTTCGTGCGCAGCTTCCACCGCGCCGCCGGCGCTTCGCCGCTCAAGTTCCGCCAGGCCTCGCGCGGCGACCGCAAGATTTTCCAAGAACGTCTCGCGCTGCAATAGCTAGGCTGCTCCAGTCCGCGCGTCTTTCGATGCGCCCAACGACTGGAGATTCCTCATGTACGACCATATCGGATTGCGCGTCGCCGACCTTGACGCCAGCGTGCGCTTCTACACCGCGGTGCTGGCGCCACTCGGCTTCGCGCTCTGCTCGCGCGACGACAGCGGCGCCGGCTTCGGCCCGAAGGGCGAGCCCGCGCTCTGGCTGCATCTGCACAAGGGCAAACCCCAAGGCGGCGCGCACGTTGCGTTCCGTGCGCCGAGCCATGACGCGATCAAGACATTCCATACCGAGGGCCTGAAAGCCGGCGGCAAGGACAACGGCGCGGCGGGCCATCGCAAGGATTACAGCCCGACCTACTACGCGGCGTTCCTGCTCGACCCCGACGGCAACAATGTCGAGGCGGTGTCGACCTAGCACACCACAGCTCCGCCGTCATTGCGAGCGGAGCGAAGCAATCCATCTTTCCGCCTGCTGCGGTGTGGATTGCTTCGTCGCTTCGCTCCTCGCAATGACGACACATCTGAAACCAACGAGGATTGAACGATGGCTTCCATTCACAAAAATATCCCGATCGACGCGCCGGCAGATTATGTCTGGGACGCATTGCGCGATTTCGGCGCGCTGCATACGCGGCTGGTGCCGGGCTTCGTGACCGACACGCAGTTGGACGGCGACGTCCGCACCGTCACTTTCGCCAACGGCACCGTGGCGCGTGAGACGCTGGTTGATTGCGACGACAACCGAAAGCGGCTGGTCTATGCGATCACCAGCGAACGGTTGAAGCAGCATTCCGCCTCGGTGCAGGTGTTCGCCGAGGGCGACACGCGCTGCCGCGTGGTGTGGATCGCCGACGTGCTGCCGCACGAGGTCGCGCCCTACATGCATGCGCAGATGGATCTCGGCGCGGCGGCGATGCAAGCGGCGATGGCCAAATCGGCCAGGGAGAAGAGCGCGGCGTGATCCGCTAGGTCATGCGACTGGCCGCGCATTTCGAACTATGACCGTCACCCCCGCGCAAAGGCTTCGCCTTTGTCGCTGGAGGAGGTCGCGAAGCGACCGTCTCGAAGGGCGACAGCCCGGCTGTTTCTACGAGCGCACGCCGAAACACCTGGGCCGTCGATCCTTCGAGACGCCGCTTCGCGGCTCCTCAGGATGACGGGTTTAATATCTACGACAGCGCCGGCTGCGCCTCGGCGACCGGTGCCGACTTGCCCCAGCGCGTCAGGATCACGCTGAGGCAGGACAGCACGCCGAGCACGCCCATCGAGGCGGCGGCGAGTGCGAAGAAGTTCTGCGCGCTCGCCTCGTGCATCGACAGCCACCAGCCGCCGGCACCGATGAAGATCAGCCGCGCGGTCTGAGCCAGCACCGGACCCAGCACTTTCGCGGCACCCTGCGAGGAGAAATACATCGACATCGCAAGGCCGATGAACGCGTACATCGGCGCGGCGGTCGAGAGATATTGATGGTTGGTCGCCCGCACGTGCGGATCGTTGGTGAACAGATTGACCCAGAGGTCGGGGAAAACGGCGATGAAGCTGCCGACCACGCCGACCGCAAGGAACGACACCGTGCCCGCGGTCCAGGCGATGCGCCGGGCCCGCGCGACGCGCTCGGCGCCGACCGCCATGCCGATCATCGGCACCGAGGCGATGCCGACCGCGAAGGCGACCGAGGTCAGCATGAATTCGAGTCGCGCGCCGATGCCGTAGCCGGCGAGCACCGCGGTTCCGAACTGCGCCAGCATGTGGGTGAAGATCGAGATCGTCAGAACCGACTGCAACGGCGAGAAGCAGGACACCGCGCCGACCTTGAGGATGTCGATGAACATCGCCCATTGCACGCGCAGCCCCTTGAGTTTCGGCTTCACGCGCGCGCGGCCCGAGAACAGATACCAGCCCATCACGCTGATGCTGATCGAATAGGCGATCAGCGAACCCGCGGCGACGCCGCGCATGCCGAATTGCGGCACCGGACCAAGACCGAGCCCGAGCGTGCCGCCGAGAATGATCTGCCACACCGCCGAGGACAGGATCATGGTCGACGGCAGCTTCATGTTGCCGGTGCCGCGCAGGATGCCGGCCATGGTGTTCATCAGCCAGGGCAGGATCGCGCCGCCGAAGAACACCTGCGAATAGGCGATCGCCTGCGCCAGCACGTTGCCGCGGCCGCCGAGCAATTCGAGCAGACGCGGACCGAGGATCAGCATGCCCAGCATGAACGTCAAACCAAAGGTCAGGCCGATCAGCAGCGCATGCATCGCGAGCGTCGAGGCGCGCTCGATCTCGCCGGCGCCGAGCGCGCGCGCGATCGCGGATGCGACGCCGCCGCCCATCGCGCCGCCGGACATCGTCATGGTCAGGATCACGCAGGGAAACACCAGCGCCATCGCCGCAAGCGACTCGACGCCGAGCCGGCCGATATACGAAGTCTCCGCGATGACGACGCAGGTGCCGGCGGAGAGCGCGATCACGTTCGGCCACGCCAGCCACAGCAGCGTGCGCAGGATCGGCCCGTCGAGCAGCGCATTGCGCGCCGGCTTGGTCACCGGCGGCGGCAGCGGCCGCTCTTGTTCGTCGACAGGAATTTCGGCGAGGCCGAGATCGGACATTTCTACTCCCTGGCGCATGACCCGCCAAAGTGTGAGCGGTTTGGCGAAAAGGTCATGCGCCAAAATTTATGATTCAGAGCGCGATCAGACGCAAAACCGGTACCCACTTTTGCTGATCGCGCTCTGCGCGATCTGGGGAGCCGCGCCATGGTGTTTCCCTACCATGGCAGCGGCGGAATCCACGTGCGCGGGGCGCAAGGGGGGCCTGCGCGATTGCAGGTGAACCCGGATGAACCTTGGCGCTAGCCGATCGACCACACGAACGGCGCGCCGGCGGTGCTGTTCGGCTTCAGATGCACCGGAATATGCCGCCCGCAGCCGGCGGCCAGCCCTTCGAACAGGCCGGTCAGCACGCTGGCGCAGGCCGGATGATAGTCGGCGACATCGGCCATCAGCTTCCAGCCCTGCTGGCGGATTTCGAACTGGCCCTCGGATTCGGTGACGTCGGCGATATCGTCCTGCGACTCGAAGAGAGTGCGCAGGAATGCGGCAAATTCCGTGGCACGGCCACGGCGGCCGCCGAGCGCCTGCGCGACCTCGTCATAATACTGCATGCCGATCAGTCTGCCGGTGAGATGCAGCAGATAGCTCGCGTCCTCCGGGCCGAACACCTGCGCGATGACCGGCGCGGCCGTCTTCACATATTCCATCGCGTAGTTGCGATAGGCCTTTTCCAGCCGCGGCTTCGGCCAGCTGTCGACCGGCAGCGCCGGCGCGGTTCTGGAATCGAATAGCGGCGCCTCGAGGTGGCGCGCGAACACCAGGCGCTGGTCGAGCTCGAGCGGATGATCATATTCGCAGTAATAGCCCTCGAGGCCGTCCTGGCCGTCGACAGTCTGCTTGGTGCAGACGAAGCCGAGCCGCAAGTCCCCGAGCGCGACGCCGTTGTTGGCGTGCCAGCCGCGCAGCATCGCGCGCGAGACCTCGCCGGGCACGCCGCAGATCGCCGTGCCCTTCCAGATCCAGCGCGGCGGCGGATAGCGGATCCAGGCCTTGCGATCCGTCTCATACATGTATTCGACATGCACGCCGCCGATCCAGTTGGAAAGATAATGATACTGCGCGGCCGCGACCGCCGGCGGCAGGCCGTCGAGGCCGAGCTTCTTCAAGCCGGGCAGGAAGCGTTCCTGCTGCTGGCGGCGAAACACGCGGAAGACGAATTCCGCGGCGTCAGTCGTGCCGCGCCGCGTGACCACGGTGAGGATCAGTCCGGTGAAGAAGGCGTGATAGAGATCGGCGACGCTGCGCCACTTCCGCCACTGCGTTTCGCGCGCGTCCTGCTCTCCGGTCATGTCTGCTCCCGCTGTTCTTGTTGGCGAGATAAAGCCTCGCGCGCGCAATCGTAGCCCGGATGGAGCGAAGCGCAATCCGGGGCAGCTCAATGCGCGTATGCAGCGTCCCGGATTTCGCTAGCGCTTCATCCGGGCTACGGAATTAAGCGCGCGCGAAACGGAATTACACGCGAAAATGCTTGGAGAGCTTCAGGCCCTGCGCCTGATAGTTCGAGCCGATGCGCTGGCCGTAGAGCGCATCGGGACGCTCCAGCATCCGCTCATAGACGAGACGGCCGACGATCTGGCCATGCTCGAGGATGAACGGCACCTCGCGCGAGCGCACCTCCAGCACGGCGCGCGCGCCCTTGCCGCCGGCGCCGGCATAGCCGAAACCGGGATCGAAGAAGCCGGCATAGTGGACGCGGAATTCGCCGACCAGCGGATCGAACGGCACCATCTCCGCGGCGTAGTCCGGCGGCACCTGCACCGCCTCTTTCGACGCCAGGATGTAGAACTCGCCGGGATCGAGAATGAGACTGCCGTCGGGCCGGGCCTTGATCGGCTCCCAGAAATCGTCGACCGCATAGCCGCCGCGGCGATCGACATCGACCACGCCGGTATGGCGCTTGGCGCGATAGCCGACGAAGCCGCCCGAGCTCTCGCCGGAAAGATCGACGGAAAGCGCAACGCCATCGGAGAGATCGGCATCGTCGATATCGACCAGCCGCTCGGCGGCATGCAGCGCATCGAGCTCGTCGGCGGTCAACGTGGCCTCGCCGATCCGGAAGCGGACCTGGCTGAGCCGCGAACCCTCGCGCAGCAGCACGGGAAACGTCTTCGGGCTGATCTCGGCATAGAGCGGGCCGTGATAGCCGGCGCCGATCATGTCGAAGCGGCGGGTGCCGTCGGCGATCACACGGGTGAAGACGTCGAGCCGTCCGGTCGAGCTCTTCGGGTTGGCCGCGGCCACGATCTCCGGCGGCAGCGCCAGGCTCTCCAGCAGCGGCACGATGTAGACGCAGTTGGTCTCCAGCACCGCGCCGTCGGACAGATCGATCTCGTGCAGCTTCAGCTCGTCGATCCGCTCGGCGACGGTGGCATCGGGGCCCGGCAGGAAGCTGGCGCGGACCCGGTAGGCGATGTCACCGAGGCGGAGATCGAGGCTCGCCGGCTGGATCTGGCTCTCGACGAAGTCATAGGCGGGCAGAATGAGGCCGGCCTCCGCCATCTCCGCGATCATGCGGTCGGGCAGGATTCCGTTGGATTCATCTTCCAGCGTGAACGACACGATGCGGTCCCTCGGCGATCCCTCGAGATGGCCCAAAAATCATACTCCAGGCAGCCATCAAGCCCCATAATATGGGCTTTTACGGGTTATCCGATGACCGTCTTGACGGAAAGGGCGCGAGGGAATATCAGCTGCACTTATCCCGTGGTGATTTGAGCCGGCCGGCTTGCAGCCACGTTAAATAAGTCGCTAAACAGGCCGGGGACAGTGTGATCCCGGCTTGTGGAGGTTGCTCCAGGCCGGTTTTTTTGTGGCCATTCTCCAGGGGAAATGGCCACCTCGGAGGTCACATGTCTGAATCTGAAACCACGGCCCGCTTTCGTCCCGAAACCCGCCTCGTCCATGGCGGCACGCTGCGCTCGCAATTCGGGGAGACGTCGGAAGGGCTGTTTCTCACCCAGGGCTACGTCTACGACACCGCCGAGCAATGCGAGGCGCGCTTCAAGGGCCAGGACCCCGGCTTCATCTATTCGCGCTATTCCAACCCGACCATCGCGATGTTCGAGCGCCGCATGATCGAGCTCGAGGGCGCGGAAGCCGCGCGCTCGACCGCGACCGGCATGGCCGCGGTGACCACCGCGATCCTCGCCCCGCTGAAAGCCGGCGATCATGTGGTGGCCTCGAAGGCCCTGTTCGGCTCCTGCCTCTACGTGGTGCAGGACCTGCTGCCGCGCTACGGCATCGAGACGACCTTGGTCGACGGTCTCGATCTCGACCAGTGGCAGCGCGCATTGCGGCCGAACACCAAGACCTTCTTCCTGGAGAGCCCGACCAATCCGACGCTCGACGTGCTCGACATCGGCGCGATCGCAGAGATCGCGCATAGCGGCGGCGCCCGGCTGATCGTCGACAACGTGTTCGCGACGCCGATCTGGCAGAGCCCGCTGTCGCTCGGCGCCGACGTCGTGGTCTATTCCGCGACCAAGCATATCGACGGCCAGGGCCGCTGCCTCGGCGGCATCATCCTGTCGTCGGAGGCCTTCATCGCCGAGCACATCCACAATTTCATGCGCCAGACCGGGCCGTCGTTGTCGCCGTTCAACGCCTGGGTGCTGCTGAAGGGGCTGGAGACGCTCGGCGTCCGCGTCCGCGCCCAGACCGAAAACGCGGCGAAGATCGCCGAGGCGCTGGCGAAACATCCGAAGATCACGCGGCTGGTCTATCCGGGCCGCCCCGATCATCCGCAGGCCGCGACGGTGAAGAAGCAGATGGGCGCCGGCTCGACGCTGGTCGGCTTCGAGGTGAAGGACGGCAAGGCCGGCGCCTTCCGCTGCCTCAACGCGCTGAAGATCTCGCGCATCTCCAACAATCTCGGCGATGCCAAGAGCCTGGTCACGCATCCCGCGACCACGACGCATCAGCGCCTGGCGCCGGAGGCCCGCGCCGAGCTCGGCATCAGTGAAGGTTTCATTCGCTTCTCAGCCGGGCTCGAGCATCCCGACGATCTGATCGAGGATTTCGAGCGCGCGCTGGAGCAGGTCTAGGGCGAACGCCTCTCGCGGGCGGCGTGCGCTGTTCCTTCGGCATCGTCATGGCCGGGTCAAGTCCCGGCCATCCACGTCTTGCTCGCAGCAACCGCCAAAGACGTGGATGCCCGGCACGAGGCCGGGCATGACGAGATCGTGGGACGATTGCGCGCGATCTCTTGAAGCGATTGACCTTACGTCGCAGCCGTCGTGACGCCGCCGTCGACCACGATGGTCTGGCCGGTCATGAACGTCGAGGCATCGGAGGCGAGATAGGCCACGGCGCCGGCGATCTCGTCGGGCTCGCCGATGCGGCGGAGCGGCGTCGACGCGGTGCGGCGCTTCAGATTATCCGGATCCTCCCACAGCGCGCGGGCGAAATCGGTCTTCACCAGACCCGGCGCCACGCAATTGACCCGCACGCCCTTCGGGCCCCATTCGCCGGCGAGGCTGCGGCACAGCGCGAAGTCGGCTGCCTTGGAGATGCCGTAGGCGCCGATCACGGTCGAGCCGCGCAGGCCGCCGATCGAGGAGATGATCACGACCGAGCCCTTGCCGCGCTCGGCCATCTGCGGGATCGCCAGCGCGGACAGCCAGATGTTGCTCTTGACGTTCGAGCCCATGATCTTGTCGAACGCCTCGTCGGTGATGTCGAGCAGCGGGCCGTAATACGGGTTCACCGCGGCGTTGCACACCAGGATGTCGATCTTGCCGTAATGCTTGATCGTACCCGAGACCAGCGCCTCGACCTCGTTGCGGCGCGCGATGTTGCAGGGGATGACGAGCGCATCGCCGCCCGCCTTCTTGATGCCGTCGGCGACTTCCTGGCAGGCATCCGCCTTGCGCGAGGAGATCACGACCTTGGCGCCGAGCTTTGCCAAAAGCTCCGCCGAGGCGCGGCCGATGCCACGGCTCGAGCCGGTGATGACCGCAACCTGGCCGGTGAGATCGAACGGGGTGTTTTTCATTGTTGTTGTTTCCCTGAGTTCTACGAAGACTCGTCATGCGCGGGCTTGACCCGCGCATCCATCTTTTGAAAAGCGATGGGTTGCCGGGTCAAGCCCGGCAACGACATCTCAGGCCAGCAGCCCACCGCCCTCGCTGACGCGACGGAGGTGATAGTCGGTGTCGCCGAGCGTGTTCTCGATCATGGTCAGCCGCTTGAAGTAGTGGCCGATCTTGGCTTCCATGGTCATGCCGATGCCGCCATGAAGCTGGATCGACTGCTGGCCGACGAACTTCAGCGACTTGCCGACCTGCACCTTGGCGGCCGCGACCGCGGACGAACGCTCCTTGGCATCGCTGAAGTCCGACGCCATGGTCGCGAACATCGACATGCTGCGGGCCTGCTCCAGCGCCACGAACATGTCGGCGGCACGGTGCTGCAGGCTCTGGAACGAGCCGATCGCAACGCCGAACTGCTTGCGGGTCTTGATGTACTCGACCGTCTCCTTCAGCGACTCGTCCATCGCGCCGACCGCTTCCGCGCACAGCGCAATGCGGGCTTCGTCGGCGACGCGCTCGATCAGGGGCAGGCCGTTTTCGGGATCGCCGATCGCGGCGTCCGCACCGACCTCGACATTGGTGAAGGTGATGTCGGCGGCGTGCAGGCCGTCCTGGGTCGGATAGCCCTTCCTGGTGACGCCTTTGGCATCCGCCGGAACCAGGAACACGCCGATGCCGGTCTTGTCGCGCTGGCCGCCCTTGGTGCGCGCGGTCACGATCAGCGTGTCGGCGTTCTCGCCGTTGAGCACGACGAACTTCTCGCCGTCGATCACGTAAGCAGCGCCCTTCTTCTTGGCCGTGGTCACGACGTCGAACAGATCGTAGCGCGAGTTCTTCTCGAGCTGGGCGAAGCCGAAGGTCTTGCTGCCGTCGATGATGCCGGGAATGTACTTGGCCTTCTGCTCGGCCGAGCCGCCATGGCGCAGGAAACCGCCCGCGACCACCACGGTGGCGAGATAAGGCTCGACCACCAGCGCCTTGCCGAGCGCTTCCATCACGATCATGGTCTCGACCGCGCCGGCGCCGAAGCCGCCGTCGGTCTCCGCGAAGGGCAGACCAAGCAGGCCCTGCTCGGCGAGCTTGCCCCAGAGCGCTTTGCTCCAGCCGCCCTTCTCCTTCATGTATTTCTTGCGCGCATCGAAGTCGTAGGCATCCGCCAGCAACCCGTCGACACTTTCCTTGAGAAGCCGCTGCTCCTCGGACAGATCAAAATCCATGTTCGTTTCCTTAACTAACTGATCGTTGTTCAAGCCGGGGCCTCTTCACCTCGCCCCGCTTGCGGGGAGAGGTCGGATCGCGAAGCGATCCGGGTGAGGGGGTACAGGTCTCTCGGCAGTCGTTGCTCGGAGAGATGCCCCTCACCCCAACCCTCTCCCCGCGAAGAGCGGGGAGAGGGAGAGGATCAAAGTCCCAGCACCGCCTTGCTGATGATGTTGCGCTGGATCTCGTTGGAGCCGCCGTAGATCGAAACCTTGCGGTTGTTGAAGTAGCTCGGCGCGATCTGCGCGGTCCAATCCATGCTCTCGTTGGAGCCGGCATCGCCGTGCTCGTCATAGGGCGCGGCGAACGGACCGATGATCTCCATCAACAGCTCGGTCGTGGTCTGCTGGATCTCCGAGCCCTTGATCTTGAGCACCGAGGACGCCGGATTGGGTTTGCCCTTGCCGTGCTTGCCCTCGTCGGCGACGACGCGGAGCTGGGTCAGCTCGAGCGCCTTCAGCTCGATCTCGCAGGCCGTGAGCTTCTCGCGGAACGCCGGATCCTCGATCACCGGACGGCCGCCGGCCTCGACCTTGGAGGCCAGCGCGCGGATGCGGCGCAGCCGCTCCTTCGACACGCCGACCCGGGCGATGCCGGTGCGCTCATTGCCGAGCAGGAATTTGGCGTAATCCCAGCCCTTGTTCTCTTCGCCGATCAGGTTCTCGTAGGGCACCTCGACGTCGTCGAAGAACACTTCGTTGACCTCGTGGCCGCCGTCGATGGTCTGGATCGGACGCACGGTGACGCCCTTCGATTTCATGCTGAACACGATGAAGGAGATGCCCATCTGCTTCTTCGCGGCCGGATCGGTGCGGCAGAGGCAGAAGATCATGTCGGCGTGCTGGGCGAGCGTGGTCCAGGTCTTCTGGCCGTTGATGATCCACTTGTCGCCACGGCGCTCGGCCTTGGTCTTCAGCGACGCGAGGTCCGAACCCGAGCCCGGCTCCGAGAAGCCCTGGCACCACCAGTCGTCGACATTGGCGATGCGCGGCAGGTATTCCTTCTTCTGCTTCTCGTTGCCGAAGGTGTAGATCACCGGGCCGACCATGCTGACGCCGAAGGCGAGCGGCTGCGGCGCCGGATAGGACTGCAGCTCCTCGTTGAAGATGTAGTGCTGCACGGTGCTCCAGCCGGTGCCGCCATATTCCTTCGGCCAGTGGGTGACGCCCCAACCCTTCTTGTTGAGGATGCGCCACCAGGTGACCATCTCGTCCTTCGACAGATGGCGGCCTTCCTGCAGCTTGCGCCGGGTCTCCGGCGGCACGTTGTTCTTGAAGAACTCCCGCACCTCCTCGCGAAACGCTATCTCTTCCTTGGTGAAAGCGAGATCCATCGGATCCTCCTTTTGAGCGAAACCTAACGTCTTGTTCCATCGTCGTCCTGGCGAAAGCCAGGACCCATTACCACCGGCCTTCGTTGTCTTGCGAAGGCGACTACCGTCCGTGCCCCTTACCCCGGCCGCGGGGTATGGGTCCTGGCTTTCGCCAGGACGACGGTGAATTACTGCAGCACCTCGAACAGGCCGGCCGCGCCCATGCCGCCACCGACGCACATGGTGACGACGGCGTACTTGGCCTTGCGGCGGCCGCCCTCGATCAGCGCGTGGCCGGTGAGCCGCGCACCCGACATGCCGTAGGGATGGCCGACCGAAATCGCCCCGCCATTGACGTTGATCTTCTCCGGATCGATGCCGAGCTTGTCGCGGCAGTACAGCACCTGCACCGCGAACGCCTCGTTGAGCTCCCAGAGATCGATGTCGTCGACCTTGAGGCCGTGGCGCTTGAGCAGCCGCGGCACCGCGAACACCGGGCCGATGCCCATCTCGTCCGGCTCGCAGCCGGCGGAGACGAAGCCGCGGAAGATGCCGAGCGGCTTCAGCCCGCGCTTGGCCGCTTCCTTGTCGCTCATGATCACGGAGGCGCTGGCGCCGTCCGAGAGCTGGCTGGCATTGCCGGCGGTGACGGTGAAACCATCGCCGCGCACCGGCTTGAGGCCGGCAAGCCCTTCGGCCGTGGTCTCCGGCCGCGGACCTTCGTCCTGCGACAGCGTCACCTCCTTCATCGTGACGGCACCGGTCGCCTTGTCGGTGACCGCCATCATGGTGGTGATCGGCGCGAGCTCTTCCTTGAACTTGCCGCCCTGCTGCGCGGCCGCGGTGCGGCGCTGGCTTTCCAGGCCATATTCGTCCTGCTTCTCGCGCGAGATGTTGTAGCGCTTGGCGACAATCTCGGCGGTGTCGATCATGGGCATGTAGACCTCGCCCTTGATCTTGAGCAGCGCCGGATCCTGGGCGTGGAAGGAATTCATCTTGTCGTTCTGCACCAGCGAGATCGACTCACCGCCGCCGCCGACCGCGATCTCGACGCCGTCGAAGATCACCGAGCGCGCGGCAAGCGCGATCGCCTGCAGGCCGGAGGCGCACTGGCGGTCGATCGTGGTGCCGGCAACGGTCACCGGTAGACCGGCGCGGAGCAGCGCCTTGCGCGCGATGTTGCCGCCGGTCGCGCCCTGCTGCATCGCCGCGCCCATCACCACGTCCTCGATCTCCTTCGGATCGACCTTGGCGCGCGCCACCGCTTCGCCGATCGCGTGCCCGAGCAAGGTCGCGCCTTCGGTGACGTTGAGCGCGCCGCGATAGGCCTTGCCGATCGGCGTGCGGGCGGTGGAGACGATAACGGCGTCGGTCATGGGCGGGATCCTGATGCAGTCTGTTGTTGCGTGGATTGAGATGTCTCGGTTTGAGCAGTCTTGGTTTGAGAAGGCTTGGGCTGCTGCTGGCGCAATTCGTGACGCGACAGCTTTCCAACCGGGGTGCGCGGCAGTTCGTCGACGAACTCGACCGCCGCCGGCAATTCATGCTTGCCGACCTTGCCGGTGAGGAACGCGCGCAGTTCGTCGATCGAGAAGGTCTTCTCGCCGTCGCGCAGCTTGATGAAGGCTTTCGCGGCTTCACCGCGGTAATCGTCGGGAATGCCGATCACGATCACCTCCTGCACGGCGGGATGGGTGTAGATCGCCTGCTCGATCATCTGCGGATAGACGTTGAAGCCGCCGGAGATGATCATGTCCTTCTTGCGGTCCACCAGATAGAAATAGCCGTCGGCATCCATGTAGCCGATGTCGCCGGTGAGGAAGCGGTCGCCGACGAAAGCCTCGGCGGTTTCCGCCGGCCTGTTCCAGTAGCCCTTGGTGACGTTCGGGCCGCGGATGCGGATTTCACCGACCTCGCCGACCGGCATCACCCTGGTGGAATCCTCCAGCGACACCACGTCCATCTCGATGCCGGGCAGCATCAGCCCGATCGAGCCCGGTTTCTCCGGTCCCTCCTTGGGATGGCCGGTGCCGGGCGAGCAGGTCTCGGTCATGCCCCAGCCGCTCTTCAGCTTCATGCCGACGCGGCGCTCGAAGATCTTCGCGACCTCCACCGGCAGCGGCGCGCCGCCGGAGCCGGCGACCACCAGCGAAGAAAGGTCCCGCTTGTCGAGATCGGGCAGCGAGGCGATCGCGATCCACATTGTCGGCACGCCGGGAAACACCGTCGCGCGCTTGACCTCGATGTCGCGCATCACAGCCTCGACATCGAAGCGCTGGTGCAGCGAGATCAGATGGCCGCGCCGGATTGCCGACAGCAGCACGACGGTCAGTGCGTAGATGTGAAACAGCGGCAGCACGCAGATCACGCGCTCGATCGCATTGCGTTCGAGCCGCCCGGGCTTGCCCCAGACGTCGTAGATCGACACCGCCGCGGTGAGATTGCCGTGGCTGAGCATGGCGCCCTTGGGCAGGCCCGTGGTGCCGCCGGTGTATTGCAGCAGCGCGACGTCCTCGACGTCGACCGCCGGCCATTGCGACGGCCTGGTCGCGCCGTCGATGAACTGGCGGTGGGTGATGATCGCGGGATTGTCGGGCAGCGCCGTTTGCGGCGTGCCGACCTTGCCCCAATTGTCGTCCTCGCAGACGATCAGACGATCGAGCAGACCCTTGGCGAGGAATTTCAGCGCGGTCGGCAACAGCGCCGACAAATTGCTGGTGACCAGCACCCGCGCGCCTGAATCGGACAGCTTGTGCGACAGCGCGATCTCGCCGTCGAGCGGCGACAGATGCACGACGCGGGCGCCGGCCTTCAGCGCGCCGAAGAAATTGATCGGATGGTCAGGCGAATTGCCGAGGAACAGCGCGACCGAGGTGCCCTTGCCGTAGCCGGCCCGCATGAAGGCCGCAGCGGCGGTCTCGACCAGGGCCTCCAACTCGGCGTAGCTGATCGGCCGGTCGCGGAATTCGAGCACCGGGCGCGCGCCGAACTCGGCGGCGGCGCTCGACAGCAGGTCCGGCAGCGTGCCGCGCGTGATCTCGTCGCTCCACTGCACGCCCTTGGGATAATATTGTTCGCCGGGATAGGTCATGAAAACCAGACTCTGGAAACTGTCATTCCGGGGCACGCGCAGCGTGAACCTAAGATGCGCAATTTGCGCATCGGGGAATCTCAAGATTCCGGGTCTGCGCCTTACGGCGCATCCCGGAATGACACGTGGTTACAGTCGGCCAATCACGCCGCCTTCGACGGCGCGGCGAGCGAGGCGAAGGTCTTGCCCTCGTCGGCGAGCTTCTTGAGCAGCGGCGCCGGCTCGAGCGAGGGATCGTTGGTCTCCTTGGCGTAGAAGGCCAGACGATCGGCGATGTGCTTGAGGCCGACGGTGTCGGCCCAGAACATCGGACCGCCGCGATAGATCGGCCAGCCATAGCCATAGAGCCAGACCACGTCGATGTCCGACGGACGCGCTGCGATGCCCTCGGCGAGGATCTTCGCGCCTTCGTTGATCATCGGGTACATCATGCGCTCGAGGATCTCGTCGTCACTGACGACGCGCTTCTTGCGGCCGAGGCGCGCCAGCGTCTCGTCGATCAGCTTCTCGACCTCCGGATCGGGCAACGCCGCGCGCGAGCCCGCCTCGTACTTGTAGTAGCCCTTGCCGGTCTTCTGACCGAAGCGGCCGGCTTCGCAGAGCGCGTCGGCGATCTCCGACTTGATGCCGCGGTCCTTGCGCGAGCGCCAGCCGATGTCGAGACCGGCGAGATCGCCCATCGCGAACGGGCCCATCGGCATGCCGAACTTGGTCACCACGGCGTCGACCTGCTGCGGCAGGGCGCCTTCGAACAGCAGCTTCTCGGACTGCTTGCCGCGCTGCGCCAGCATGCGGTTGCCGACGAAGCCGTCGCAGACGCCGACCACTGCCGGCACCTTGGCGATCTTGCGGGCGATCGAGACGGCGGTGACCAGCGCGTCCGGCGCGGTCTTGTCGGCGCGCACGATCTCGCACAGCTTCATGACGTTGGCCGGCGAGAAGAAGTGCATGCCGAGCACGTCCTGCGGACGCTTGGTCGACTTCGCGATCTCGTCGATGTTGAGATAGGAGGTGTTGGAGGCCAGCACCGCGCCCGGCTTGGCGTACTGGTCGAGCTTGCCGAACACTTCCTTCTTGACCGCCATGGTCTCGAACACCGCCTCGATCACGAGATCGGCGTCGCCGACGTTCTCGATGCCGACGACGCCGTTGATCAGCGCCATCCGCTTGGCGGGCGCGTCCGCCGGGATGCCACCGCGCGCGGCGGTCGCCTCGTAGTTCTTCTGCATGATGCCCATGCCGCGCTTGAGCTGCTCCTCGCCGGTCTCGATCAGGGTGACCGGGATGCCGGCATTGGCGAACGACATCGCGATGCCGCCGCCCATGGTGCCGGCGCCGAGGATGGCGACGCGCGCCACGTTGCGGCCCTTGGTGCCCTCGGGGACACCGGAGATCTTGGCGGCCTCGCGCTCGGCGAAGAAGGCGTAGCGCTGTGCCTTGGACTGGTCGCCGTTCATCAGCTTGAGGAAGCCCTCGCGCTCCTTCTTCAGGCCCTCGTCGAACGGCAGGTCGATCGCGGCGCCGACGGCGTCGGCAGCGGCGAACGGCGCCTCGAGGCCGCGCGACTTCTTGGTCAGCGCAGCCACCGCATTGGTGAAGATCGAACGATCGGCCTTGGCCGCGGCGAGCTTGCTGTCGTCGTCGCGCAGCTTGCGCAGCGGACGCTTCTCGGCGACCACCTTGCGCGCAAATGCCTCACCGCCCGAGGCCGGCCCCTCGACGATCTCCTCGATCAGGCCGGCCTTCAGCGCCGCGTCCGCGCCGATCGGATCGCCGCCGACGATCATCTTGACCGCGAGCTCGGGACCGACCGCGCGCGGCAGGCGCTGGGTGCCGCCGGCGCCGGGCAGCAGGCCGAGCTTCACCTCGGGCAGACCGAGCTTGGCGTCCTTGGTGGCGACACGGTAGTGGCAGGCCAGCGCGACCTCGAGGCCGCCGCCGAGCGCGGTGCCGTGGATCGCGGCAACGATCGGCTTCGGCGAGCTCTCCATCAGGCTCAGCACTTCGGCGAGCCCGGGCGGCTTCGGCGGCTTGCCGAATTCCGTGATGTCGGCACCGGCGATGAAGGTGCGGCCGGCGCAGGTCAGCACGATGCCCTGGACCTGCGCGTCTTCGATCGCGCTCTTGATGCATTCGAAGATGCCGCCGCGCACCGCGGCGCTCAGCGCATTCACAGGCGGACTGTTAACCGTGACGACGGCAATATTGTCATGACGTTCGAGCTTGACGACTTCACTCACCGGGACTCTCCCTGGATGCTTGTTCTTGGACTTGTGTTGAGTAGCTGCACGACTTGCGTTGAGCCGCTACGATTAGACCAATTTCGCACTGCGAAATTTAATTCCACATCTTGACATGGAGGGTTATTTTGAAGCACGTGCCTTGTCAACGAGCATGACAAGGGCAGGGCAAGGATAGGGATGAAGCGCGCTAGCAAGAAAGCCGCGACCGATCGCAATTTCGTCGTCGCGCTTTCCCGCGGACTGGACGTCCTGCGCGCATTCCAACCCAATGACGGGCTGCTCGGCAACCAGGAGATTGCGGCCCGCACCAAGTTACCGAAGCCAACCATTTCCCGGCTGACCTACACGCTGACCAAGCTGGGATACCTTACACCTGTACCGAAGTTCGAGAAGTACCAGCTCGCGCCGTCGGCGATGGCACTCGGCTACGCCGCGCTCGCCAATCTCGGCGTTCGGCATTTGTCCGAGCCCTATCGAGAAGAAGTGATGCGCGCGACCGGCGGCGCGGTCGCCGTCGGCGGCCGCGACCGCCACAGCATGATCTATTTCGGCCAGAGCCGGAACGGCCTGGCGCTCGGCGTACAACTCGACGTCGGCTCGCGGGTGCCGATCGCAACCACGGCGATGGGACGTGCCTATATTTGGGCATTGCCGCCCGACGAGCGCGCGGCTTTACTGCGTGAGCTGCGCGATCACTACGGCAGCCGCTGGGCCAAGATGCGCGACGGCATCGAGCGCTCCGGCGAGACGGTCGCGAAGCACGGCTTCACGATGTCCGCAGGCGACTGGCAGAACGACGTCGCCGCAGTCGGCGTTGCATTGAGATTGAACGACGGAACCGGTCCTTACGCCTTCAATTGCGGCGCGCCGGCATTCCGCTTCACGGAAGACAGATTGCTCAACGACATTGGACCTCGTCTTGTCGCGATGGTAAGGAACATCGAGCAGGCGCTCGGTGGAATGGCGCCGCAATCCAAAAAAGAAGAACGCAAAAAGACCAGAGTAGGAGGGAAAGTTGCACGTTTGGCCGAGGGGATCAGATAGCCTCCATCACGTCCAGCGAAACGCATCGCAGGACCGCTCGCACCGCTCGAAGACGGCGGGCGAGACGAGATGACGCAGGCACAGCTCGCGCAGGGGAATGATCCCCTGCTCGCGGTTCGCGACGTCAGCGTCGTGTTCGGCGGCATCATCGCATTGAACGGCGTGTCGTTCGACATGCGCCATGGACAGATCCTCGGGCTGATCGGGCCGAACGGCGCCGGCAAGACGACGCTGTTCAATTGCCTGTCGCGGCTCTATCAGCCGTCGTCCGGCGATATCCTGATGGAAGGCAAGAGCATCCTGTCGCGCCCGCCGCACCGGATCGCCGAGATCGGCATCGGCCGCACCTTCCAGAACGTCGCGCTGTTCCCCAACCTGTCCGTGATCGACAATGTGCGCGTCGGCGCGCATGCGCGCACCTCGAGCGACATCGTCAGCGACTCGCTGCGCCTCGCCTGGGTCCGCCGCGGCGAGACCGACATGAACAAGAAGGTGCACGACATCCTCGGCTATCTCGATCTCGAGGACGTCGCCCACACCGTTGTCTCGGGACTTCCGTTCGGCACCCAGAAGCGCGTCGAACTGGCGCGCGCCCTGGCCGCGGACCCGAAGATCCTGCTGCTCGACGAGCCGGCCGGCGGCCTCAATCACGAGGAAGTCTACGTGCTCGGCGACCTGATCCGCAAAATCCGCGACGACCGCAAGATCACCGTGCTGCTGGTCGAGCATCACATGGGTCTCGTGATGTCGATCGCCGACCACGTCGTCGCGCTCAATTTCGGCCGCAAGCTTGCCGAAGGCACGCCGGCCCAGGTCCAGGCCGACCCTGATGTCATCAAGGCCTATCTGGGGAGCAAGGACCAATGACCACGATGCTCAACGTCAAGGACCTGCGCGCCTATTACGGCCAGGTCCAGGCCCTGCACGGCCTCTCCTTTTCGCTCAACGAGGGCTCGCTGACCACGCTGCTCGGCGCCAACGGCGCCGGCAAGACCACCACGCTGCGGGCGATCTGCAACATGGTGCGCTCGACTGGCGCGATCGAGTTCGAGGGCAAGCCGATCGGCACGCGCTCGACCGAAAACGTGGTCCGCCTCGGCATCGCCCATGTGCCGCAGGGCCGCGGCACCTTCACCAACATGACGGTGGAGGAAAACCTGCAGCTCGGCGCCATCAGCCGCCCGGACAAGAAGGCGATCGGCGCCGACATCGAACGGATGTACGAGCATTTCCCGGTGCTGAAGCAGCGCTACACCCAGCAGGCCGGCACGCTGTCCGGCGGCGAGCAGCAGATGCTCGCGGTGGCGCGCGCGCTGATGCTGCGGCCGCGCCTGATGCTGCTCGACGAGCCGTCGTTCGGCCTCGCGCCGCTGATCGTGCGCGACCTGTTCCGCATCCTCGGCAAGATCAATCGCGAGGAAAAGGTGACCATCCTGGTGGTCGAGCAGAATGCGCAGCTCGCGCTCGAGCTCGCCGACCAGGCCTACGTGATCGAAACCGGACGGATCGTGATGTCGGGCAATGCCAAGGACATCGCGAACAACGAAGACGTCCGCAAATCCTATCTCGGCTACTGAGGGAGCTGGCACAATGGAGCTTTTTGCCAACCAGGTCCTGGCCGGCATCGCCACCGGCGCGATCTATGCCTGCATGGCGCTCGCGGTGGTCATGATCTACCAGGCCATCGACCATCTGAATTTCGCCCAGGGCGAAATGGCGATGTTCTCGACCTTCGTGTCCTGGCAGCTGATGCAATGGGGCGTGCCATATTGGGGCGCCTTCGTGCTCACCGTCGCCTTTTCGTTTGCCGCCGGCATCGTCATCGAGCGGTTGCTGTTCAAGCCGCTGGCGAAGGCGCCGATCCTGACCAACGTCGCCGGCTTCATCGCGCTCTACGCGATCATCAACTCGGTCGCCGGCCTGATCTGGGACTTCACCATCAAGCAGTATCCGACGCCGTTCGGTTCCTCACCGTTCCTCGGCAGCCAGCTGATCTCGACCCATCAGGCCGGCATGATCGGCATCACGCTATTGATGCTGCTCCTGCTGTTCTTCTTCTTCCGCTTCACCCGGGTCGGTCTGGCGATGCGCGCGGCAGCCTCGCTGCCGGAATCGGCCCGGCTGGTCGGCATCAACACCTCGTGGATGATCGCGCTGGGCTGGGGCATGGCCGCCTCGATCGGCTCGATCGCCGGCATGATGATCGCACCTGTGGTGTTCCTCGAGCCTAACATGATGCTCGGCGTGCTGATCTATGGATTTGCCGCAGCCGTGCTCGGCGGCCTGTCGAGCCCGTTCGGCGCCGTCATGGGCGGCTTCCTGGTCGGCGTCTTCGAGAACCTCGTCGGCACCTACATCCCCGGCGTCGGCAATGAACTGAAACTTCCGATCGCGCTTGCGCTGATCATCGTCGTCCTGGTCGTGAAACCGGCAGGCCTGTTCGGCCGCGCCATCGTGAAGCGAGTTTGATCATGAGCGCCGCTGAAGAAGTCGAAGTCGTCACCGAAGGCCAGGCCGTCGAGGCCGTTCCCAAGCGCGCCATGACGCTGGGCTACGGCACCTCGCTCGTCGTGCTCGCCGCGCTGATCCTGATCCCGCTGTTCGTCAAGAACTTCATCATCTTCCAGATGACGATGCTTCTGATCTACGGCCTCGCGGTGCTGGCGCTCAACATCCTGACCGGTGGCTCCGGCCAGTTCTCGCTCGGCCAGAGCGCATTCTACGCCGTCGGCGCCTACACCTCGGCGATCCTGATGGAGCATGCGGGCATGAATTATGCCCTCACGCTGCCGATCGCCGGCATCGTCTGCTTCGGCTTCGGCTTCCTGTTCGGCCAGCCGGCGCTGCGGCTTTCCGGCGTCTATCTGGCGCTCGCGACCTTTGCGCTAGCCACCGCGATGCCGCAGATTCTGAAGCTGGGCTATTTCGAGCACTGGACCGGCGGCGTGCAGGGTCTCGTGGTCACCAAGCCGGATGCGCCGTTCGGCCTGCCGATGGGGCAGGACATGTGGCTGTATTACTTCACGCTGGTGGTCACGATCGCGATCTATATCGCCTCGGTGAACCTGCTGCGCTCGCGCTCCGGCCGCGCCTTCATGGCGATCCGCGACAACGAGATCGCGGCCTCCGCGATGGGCGTCGACGTCGCGCTGTACAAGACGCTGGCGTTCGGCGTCTCGGCCGGCATCACCGGCGTTGCCGGCGGTCTCGGCGCCATCGCGGTGCAGTTCGTGGCACCCGACGGCTACACCATCCAGCTCGCGATCTCGCTGTTCCTCGGCATGGTGGTCGGCGGCGTCGGCTGGCTGCCCGGCTCGATCGTAGGCTCCGCCTTCATCATCTTCGTGCCCAACATCGCCGAGGGTATTTCGAAGGGCCTTTCGGGCGCGGTGTTCGGCGTGCTGCTGTTCCTCGTCATCTTCCTCGTGCCGCACGGCGCCAGGCAGGTCGCGATCGTTGCCCAGCAACTGGCCGCAAAGTTCAAGAAAAACTGACAGCCTATAGAAGCAAACCAGGAGATATTATGCTTTCTACCGTTCGGATCGCCGCGATTTCCGCGGCGATCATCGCTGTTGCCGCGACGTCCACGACCGCATTCGCCCAAAAGAAATACGACACCGGCGCAAGCGATACCGAGATCAAGGTCGGCAACATCATCCCCTATTCGGGACCAGCCTCCGCCTACGGCGTGATCGGCAAGACCGAAGAAGCCTACTTCAAGATGATCAACGATCGCGGCGGCATCAACGGCCGCAAGGTCAATTTCGTCAGCTATGACGACGCCTACTCGCCGCCGAAGGCGGTCGAGCAGGTGCGCAAGCTGGTCGAGAGCGACGAGGTGTTGCTCGTCTTCAACCCGCTCGGCACCCCGTCCAACACCGCGATCCAGAAATACCTGAATTCCAAGAAGATCCCGCAGCTGTTCGTCGCGACGGGCGCCACCAAGTGGAACGACCCGAAGAACTTCCCGTGGACCATGGGCTGGCAGCCGAGCTACCAGAGCGAAGCGCAGATCTACGCCAAGTGGCTGATGAAGGAGAAGCCCGACGCCAAGATCGCGATCCTCTATCAGAACGACGATTTCGGCAAAGACTACCTCAAGGGCACCAAGGACGGCTTTGGCGCCAAGGCGGCCTCCAGCATCATCATGGAGGAGAGCTATGAGATTTCGGAGCCGTCGATCGACGGCCACATCGTCAAGATCAAGGCCGCCAATCCCGACGTGCTGCTGATCTACACCACGCCGAAGTTCGGCGCGCAGACCATCAAGAAGACCGCCGAGCTCGGCTGGAAGCCGCTGCAGATCATCACCAACGTGTCGGCCTCGGTCGGCAGCGTGATGCAGCCGGCCGGCTTCGACAACGCGCAGGGCGTGCTGTCGGCGGCCTACGCCAAGGACGGTGCCGACGCACAGTGGAACAACGACCCCGGCATGAAGAAGTGGGCCGAGTTTCTCGACAAGTACATGCCGGGCGCCGACAAGACCGACGGCGGCTACGTGTACGGCTATGGCGCCGCACAGACGCTCGCCAAGGTGCTCGAAATGTGCGGCGACGATCTCACCCGCGCCAACGTCATGAAGCAGGCGGCGAGCCTGAAGGACTTTACGCCTGACACCCTGCTGCCCGGCGTCAAGATCAACACCTCGGCCACCGACTTCGCCCCGATCGCCCAGCTGCAGATGCAGCGCTTCAAGGGGCAGAAGTGGGAACTGTTCGGTGACATCATTTCCGGCGACGTCCCCTCCGAGTGACGTTGCACTGCGGGAATAAAACAACAGCCTCCGCGATATCCGTCGCGGGGGCTTTTTGTTGACGCCCCGCGCCGATGGTATTGAATACTCCAAACAAAGAACCCGAGGTGGGGAAACCATGACTGCCGCACGTCCGTCCCTGACGGCGCTGTTGTCCGCATTCGCTCTGATCCTGACGAGCTGCAATGTCGCGCTGGCGCAGAAGAAATACGACACCGGGGCCAGCGACACCGAGATCAAGATCGGCAACACCATGCCCTACAGCGGCCCCGCCTCGGCCTATGGCACGATCGGCAAGACCGAGGCCGCCTACTTCAGGATGATCAACGATGCCGGCGGCATCCACGGCCGCAAGATCAAGTTCATCTCCTACGATGATGGCTACTCGCCGCCCAAGACGGTGGAGCAGGCGCGCAAGCTGGTCGAGAACGACGAAGTGCTGCTGCTGTTCGGCTCGGTCGGGACCGCGACCAATGCGGCGATCCGAAAATACATGAACGAGAAGCAGGTGCCGCAGCTGTTCATCGCCTCCGGTGCCTCGAAGTGGAACGACCCGAAAGATTATCCGTGGACCATGGGCTGGCAGCCGTCCTACCAGGACGAGGCGCGGGTCTACGCAAAATACATCATGAAGCACAAGCCCGACGCCAAGGTCGCCGTGCTCTACCAGAACGACGATTTCGGCAAGGACTACCTCAAGGGCTTGAAGGACGCCTTCGGCGACAAGGCATCGATGATCGTCGCCGAGGAGGCCTACGAGACATCCGAGCCCACGATCGACAGCCACATCGTCAAGCTGAAGGCCACCGGTGCCGACACCTTCGTCAGCATCACGACGCCGAAATTCGCGGCACAGGCGATCAAGAAGGCCGCCGAGATCGCGTGGACGCCGTTGCAGATCGTCGCCAATGTCTCGGCGTCGGTCGGCGGCGTGATGCAGCCGGCGGGCTTCGAGAATTCGCAGGGTATCCTATCGGCATCCTATCTCAAGGACGGCGCCGATCCGCAGTGGGACAAGGATCCCGGCATGGAGAAATTCCTCGCCTTCCTCAAGAAGAATTATCCCGACGCCAACAAGCTCGACGGCGCCACCTCGTTCGGCTACGCCGCCGCACAGACCATGGTGAAGGTGCTGGAGATGTGCGGTGACGACCTCACCCGCGCCAATGTCATGAAGCAGGCCGCAAGCCTGAAGGATTTCGTCCCCGGCACGCTGCTGCCGGGCATCAGCATCAACACCTCGGCCACCGATTTCGCACCGATCAAGCAACTGCGCCTGATGCGGTTCAAGGGCGAAAAGTGGGAGCTGTTCGGGGACATCATTTCGAGCAATCTGAGCAACTGATCGACACGTCGGTCTGTTCGATCCGCGCGCTCAACTCAACGGTGTCGCTTTACTCGTCCGCAATCTCTGCGGTTGGCTCCACGCACACGCGAACGCGTTGGCGGATTTTTGAGCAGCGGCCCGCCTTGAGGGTGGTCGACTAAAGACGCAGCCCCTGCGGCAATGCCCCAGGGGCTTTTCATTGAGACACCCCAGGTAAGATGATAGTTTTTACGACCAATAATGAGCCCTCGAAACAGGGGGCCGCGACACATCATCGGCAATCAGGGAGAGAAACGGCATGTCTGCAATACGACAATTGACGGCATTTGCTGCTGCGCTTGCGCTCGTCGCCGCATCCGGCAGCGCTGCGCTTGCCCAGAAGAAATACGACACCGGCGCCAGCGACACCGAGATCAAGATCGGCAACATCATGCCCTATAGCGGAGCGGCCTCAGCCTATGGCGTGATCGGCAAGACCGAGGAGGCCTATTTCCGCAAGATCAACGCCGAGGGCGGCATCAACGGCCGCAAGATCACCTTCATCAGCTACGACGACGCTTACACTCCGCCGAAGACGGTCGAGCAGGCGCGCAAGCTCGTCGAGAGCGACGAGGTACTGCTGATCTTCAATTCGCTTGGCACGCCGCCGAACTCGGCGATCCAAAAATACATGAACCAGAAGAAGGTGCCGCAACTGTTCGTCGCCACCGGCGCCACCAAGTGGAACGACCCGCAGAATTTCCCCTGGACGATGGGCTGGCAGCCCAACTACCAGAGCGAGTCCATCATCTATGCGAAGTACATCCTGAAGAACAAGCCGGACGCCAAAATCGCGGTGCTCTACCAGAACGACGACTACGGCAAGGACTATCTGAAGGGATTCAAGGACGGGCTCGGCGCCAAGGCCGCGTCGATGATCGTCGCCGAGGACAGCTATGAGGTGACGGAGCCGACCATCGACTCCCACATCGTCAGGCTCAAGGCCTCCGGCGCCGACGTATTCTTCAACATCACGACGCCGAAGTTCGCCGCGCAGGCGATCAAGAAGAATGCCGAGCTCGGCTGGAAGCCGCTGCACTTCCTCAACAACGTCTCCGGATCGATCGGCAGCGTGATCAAGCCCGCGGGCTTCGAGAACGCCCAGGACATCGTCTCGTCGCAATATTTCAAGGACCCGACCGACGCGCAGTGGAAGACCGACCAGGCGATGATCGCCTGGAACGAATTCCTCGATAAGTACTATCCGGAAGCGAACCGGGCCGATGCCTCCGTGATGTACGCCTATATCGTCTCGCAGGGCCTGGTCCACGTGCTCAAGGCCTGCGGCGACAATCTGACCCGCGAGAACATCATGAAGCAGGCGGCCAGCATTCGCGATTACGAGCCCGGCGGCCTGCTGCCCGGCGTTAAGGTCAACACCTCGGCGACCGATTTCGCGCCGCTTTCGCAACTGCAATTGATCCGCTTCAAGGGCGAGACCTGGGAGCGCTTTGGCGAAGTCTTGAGCGCCGACGTCGGCGGTTAGGCCGGGAAGGTCGACCAAAGATACCGCCCCTGCGGCGTTTGCCGCAGGGGCTTCTCATTGAGACGAACCGCCTAAAATGATAATCACTGCAGCCAAATAAAGAGCTCTCCAAGCAAGAGGGCCGAGACACATGACAAACAGGGAGAGAGACATAGATGTCCGCTACCAAAAAACTTGCGGTCCTCGGGGCCGCGCTCGCGCTCGTCGCGACATCCGGCAGCGCTGCGCTTGCCCAGAAGAAATACGACACCGGCGCCAGCGATACCGAGATCAAGATCGGCAACATCATGCCCTACAGCGGCCCGGCGTCCGCCTATGGCGTCATCGGCCGCACCGAGGCCGCCTATTTCAAGAAAGTCAACGACGCCGGCGGCATCAATGGCCGCAAGATCAACTTCATCTCCTACGATGACGCCTACTCGCCGCCGAAGGCCGTGGAACAGGCCCGCAAGCTGGTCGAGAGCGACGAGGTGCTGCTGATCTTCAATTCGCTCGGCACGCCATCGAACTCGGCGATCCAGAAATACATGAACTCCAAAAAGGTGCCGCAGTTGTTCGTCGCCACCGGCGCCACCAAGTGGAACGACCCGAAGGACTTTCCCTGGACGATGGGCTGGCAGCCCAACTACCAGAGCGAGACCCAGATCTACGCAAAATACATCCTGAAGAACATGCCGAACGCCAAGATCGCGGTGCTCTACCAGAATGACGATTACGGCAAGGACTATCTGAAGGGCCTGAAGGACGGGCTTGGCCAGAAGGCCGCCAGCATGATCGTCGCGGAAGAAAGCTTCGAGACGTCCCAGCCGACCATCGACAGCAACATCGTCAAGCTGAAGGCGAGCAACGCGGACGTCTTCATCGACATCGCGACGCCGAAATTCGCAGCCCAGGCGATCAAGAAAGTCGCCGAGATCGGCTGGAAGCCGATCCACTTCCTCAACAACGTGTCAGCCTCGGTCGGCAGCGTGATCAAACCGGCCGGCTTCGAGAACGCGCAGGACATCATCTCCGCCGCCTATCTGAAGGACGCCTCCGACAAGCAATGGGACAATGACCCCGGCATGAAGGAGTTCTACGCCTTCATGGCCAAGGACTTCCCCGAAGGCGACAAGCTCGACGGCGGCACCGTGGTCGGCTTCGGCGTCGCGCAGACGCTGGTCCAGGTGCTGAAGCAGTGCGGCGACAACCTCACCCGCGAGAACATCATGAAGCAGGCCGCAAGCCTGAAGGACTTCCGCACCGAAGTGCTGCTGCCTGGCGTCAAGATCAACACCGCGGCGAACGATTTCGCGCCGATCAGCCAGCTGCAGCTGATGAAGTTCAAGGGCGAGAAATGGGAACTGTTCGGCGAGGTCATCAGCGCCGATGTCGGCGGCTGATTTCCCGCCGCCTCCCGACCGGGAATGGCCCCCTGCGATACCGTCGCAGGGGGCTTTTTGTTGGCGCGTTTTCGAACGAAGCGGGTACCGGTTCGCGCGAAAAAAACGCGTCGGAAACCGAAATTTATAGCCATGGCCTGCTCGCAGGCCGGCCCGGCAATGCCCGCTTACACTTTGCCCGGCAATACGCTAGGTAAACCGGCAAGACCCCCGACAAGAAACCGGCGCCCTTGCGCGGCGGCAACAACAAGGAGATTTCGGGAAATGCCGATGCCGATCCGACACCGTGTCGCAACCGCCCTGCTCGGCCTCGCCGTCGCCGCCGCGACCGGCAGTGCCGCGTGGGCGCAGAAGAAATACGACACCGGTGCGAGCGACACCGAGATCAAGATCGGCAACATCGTGCCCTATAGCGGCCCGGCGTCGGCCTATGGCGTGGTCGGCAAGGCGATGGCCGCGGTGTTCAAGAAGGTCAACGACGACGGCGGCATCAACGGGCGCAAGATCACTTTCGTCTCCTATGACGACGCCTACTCGCCGCCGAAGGCCGTCGAGCAGGCCCGCAAGCTGGTCGAGAGCGACGAGGTGCTGTTCCTGTTCGGCACGCTCGGCACCGCCTCCAACACCGCGATCCAGAAATATCTCAACGCCAAGAAGGTGCCGCAGCTGTTCGTCGCCACCGGCGCGACCAAGTGGAACGATCCGAAGGCCTTCCCATGGACCATGGGCTGGCTGCCCAGCTATCAGAGCGAGTCGCGAATCTACGCGAAATATCTGCTCAAGGAGAAGCCCGCCACCAAGGTCGCGGTGCTCTACCAGAACGACGACATGGGCAAGGACTACCTCAAGGGCCTGGAAGACGGCTTCGCCAGCGATCCCGCGCGCGTCGTCGCCAAGGAGAGCTATGAAGTCGCCGAGCCGACGATCGATTCCCATGTGGTGCGGCTGAAATCCTCAAATCCCGACGTCATCGTCTTCTTCACCACGCCGAAATTCGGCGCCCAGGCGATCAAGAAGCTCGGCGAGATGAACTGGAAGCCGGTGACCATCGTCTCCAACGTCTCGGCTTCCACCGCGACCGTGATGCGTCCGGCCGGCCTCGACAATGCGCAGGGCGTGATCTCGGCCGCCTACGCCAAGGACGCCAGCGATCCGCAATGGAAGGACGACGCCGGCATGAAGGCGTTCGACGAACTGCTCGCCAAATACATGCCCGACACCAACCGCGTCGATGCCTCGGCGATGACCGGCTACAACATGGCGACCACGATGGTCGAGGTGCTGCGCCGCTGCGGTGACGACCTCACCCGCGCCAATGTGATGAAGCAGGCGGCGAGCCTGAAGCAATTCGCGCAGGGCGGCCTGCTGCCCGGCGTGACGCTGTCGACCGGGCCTGCCGACTTCCAGCCGATCGAACAGCTCCAGCTGATGCAGTTCAAGGGCGAGCGCTGGCAATTGTTCGGCGACGTCATCAGCGGCGAAGTCGGCGGACACTGACCGCGTTACATAAGGCACAGCCATGACCGACCGTCGTTCTTTCCTGCGTTCGATCTTCGATGCCGCTGTGGCGGCTGCGCATCCCGATGTCGTGCTGGCGTCGCGGCTGCGGCCGGTGCCGAAGGGACGGGTGATCTGTCTCTGCGCAGGCAAGGGCGCCGCGGCGATGGCCGCGGCGGCCGAGCGGCATTATCTCGACGCGCTCGAGCTCGATCCGTCGCGGCTAGTCGGCATCGCCACCACCCGCCACGGCCATGGCGTGTCGACCCGCCGCATCAAGGTGGTCGAGGCCGGCCACCCGGTGCCCGACGAGGCCGGGCTCAAGGCGGCGGACGACACGCTGCAGCTCGCCGCGACAGCGACCCCGGACGATCTCCTGCTGGTGCTTTTGACCGGCGGCGGTTCAGCGAACTGGATCGCGCCGGTCGACGGCGTGAGCTTTACCCAGAAGCAGCAGGTCAACCGCGCGCTGCTGCGCTCCGGCGCGCCGATCGGCGAGATGAACACCGTGCGCAAGCATCTGTCGCGGATCAAGGGCGGACGGCTGGCGCGCGCCGGCCAGTACGCCGCCGAGATCGTCACGCTGGCGATTTCCGACGTGCCGCATGACGATCCCTCCGCGATCGCCTCGGGGCCGACGGTGCCGGATCCGACCACGCTGGCGGATGCCCGCGCGCTGGTCGCCAAATACAATCTCTCCATCGACGACGCGGTCCGCCGCGCGCTCGACGATCCCGCGAACGAAAGCTGCAAGCCCGGCGATGCCGCTTTCGCACGGGCGACATTCGAACTGCTGGCAAAGCCGAAGGCCTCGATCGACGCCGCGGTGAAGGTCGCGCAGCACGCCGGCTACGAGACCATCGCGCTCGGCGCCGATCTCGAAGGCGAAGCCCGCGAGATCGCGGCCGCGCATGCGCGGCTTGCGCTGAAGGCGCGCAGCGAAGGCAAGCGGGTCGCGATCATCTCCGGCGGCGAGCTCACGGTGACGGTGCGCGGCAATGGCCGCGGCGGCCCCAACCAGGAATACGCGCTGGCGCTGGCCGGTCTGTTGAAGGATACGCCCGACGTCGCGGCGCTGGCCGCCGATACCGACGGCGCCGACGGCGGCGCCGGAAGCGCGACCGACCCGGCCGGCGCCGTGATCGACCAGGCGACATTCGCGAAGATGAAATCGATCGGCCTCGATCCGAAGGCCTATCTCGAGAACAACGATGCGACGGGGTTCTTCGCCCAGACCGGGGATTTGTTGCTGACCGGCCCCACGCTGACCAACGTCAATGACGTGCGGGTGATTTTGGTGGATTAGGCCGTATCCTCGACGGACCCAAGGCCAGTCTCGGGCTGCGCCCAAAGCTCCTGATAGTTACGAAACTTCGCAAGCGTCTCGTCATATCGCGTCGGCGCGAGCACCGGCAAAATGCGCTTCAACACTGAGTTGATCGGCGCGGAGGTGTGCCGAACGTATAAATCGATCGGATCAAGCAAGTGCCTCAGATGCAGCTTTGGATCATAGTTCAGCCCGCTGCTGCGAAACCATTTGTACCCGTTGGCGATTGCCCAGCTCACCATGTCGCGAAACACATAATGATAGAGGTGCAGGTCTAAGGCGACATCGTAGTCGAGACCTATGTACTCCGCATAGATCGCGTCACCATGTACCATGCATGCGGCAAACGCGACGATCCGCTCGTTCTGACGCCAGAGGAAGAAGCGGACCTTGTCCCCCATCCGCCGCCCCCAAGTCGCAGAAGTATTGTTCCGTCAGCTTCTCGAAGTGCCGTTTCGAACGCTGATAGACTTGGAAATACAATGGATGGATCTGCGCAATCACCGGCGTCGCGTCGTTGACGACGTTCATCTCGACGGATGGAGAGGCCCGCGCTGTCGCCTCAAACTTCTTGCGGAGTTTCTTGCGGGTTGCGCTGTTGAGCGCATGATTCATATAGTCATCGAAATTGGCGTAATCGATGCAAAGCCTGGTCATGGGCAGGCTGGGGATGCGGGTGAAGCCGTGAGCGATCAAGCAGTCGAGGATAGGTCGGTATCGCGCCGGAAACTCCTTGAGCACGATCAGCCGCGCCCCGAGCCTGCGAGCATGTATTGCAATCGTTGAGGCCAGCAGTTCCGCGCAGCCTCGATGGCAGGCCTCGTCCCCGTCAAGATGACCTTCCCCTGCGACGCACCCGACCATGAGCGCACGGGCGCGCATCAAACCTGGCCACATCCGGCGAATGGCGTCGATGAGTACGCCAAACCGCGGGCTCGCACCGGCCAGCAAATCCAGGTCCATTAGGAAGAATGGCTGTACGGCACAAACCTGATCAACCGCATCTTTGATGAGGAAATACCGGTAATCGAACTCGGGATGAAGGGTATCCTCGACCAACTCATAGTATCGATGATCCTTGCGCTCGCTCGCGAAGGCAAACTGCCAGCGCGGACAATGCTCCAAATCCTTCCGCACGATGACTTGGAGATGCGGCGGACATTGCGTCGGCTCGCGTCTCGTGAGGTCGCCGATTTGGCTCGTCAAGCGCGCTGTTTTAGCTTCCGGCACGATCTCACGCTCGCCACGGATCCCGGCCCTAGGTCAGCATTTATCACGGCGCCAAAACAAAGCAGCTAACATATCCGTCAGAAACTAACTCGTTAGTCATTTGCGATTTGGCGTTGGAGCAGAACACTCCTGATACGACCCGCATGCGCGGACACCCGCCGTCCAGCGCGGCATCCGGGGAGCGGACTCATGGCAGCGGTGATTGGAGTCACGGGACTTGCATTTGAGGCGCGGATCGCTGCAGACCTGCATACGCAGGCGATCTGCAGTGGCGATGGCAGCACGCTCGCGGAGTCTCTCGCGTCGGCAATTGCTGAGGATTGCTACGGTCTCATCAGCTTTGGCGTCGCGGGCGGCCTTTCGCCCCACCTCCCGGCAGGCGCATGCGTCGTAGCATCGACGATCGTTTCGGAAACGATTCAGCTCTTCACTGATCGGGACTGGTCGCAAGCCTTGCTTCGACTCATCCCCGGTTCGATTTATGGCCCTATTGCTGGTGTGACCACGGACGCTATGCATCCAGAAGCGAAGCGCTCGCTGCATATGAGTACAGGCGCGCTGGCGGTCGATAACGAATCCCATGTGGCGGCGAGTGTCGCTGCGGCGCGCGGCCTCCCTATGACTGCCGTCCGCGTGATCATGGATCCGGCCGGTCGGCAGCTTCCTGCCGCCGCCCTGTCCGCAGTGCGTGCAAACGGAACGATCGATCTCGCCGCGCTGGTCCGTGCGACAATGAAACAGCCGAGCGAGTTACCGATGCTGCTTCGGACCAGTCTCGACGCACTGTCCGGATTTGCGGCGCTGCTTCGCTGCCGTCAATTGCTTGGCCCTGGATTAGGGCTGCCTTCCTTGCAAGCAGAAGAGTCGGAGCCAAGCTCAAGTATCGTAGCGGAAGATCGTATGATCGCCCTCTAGAGCGTTTTCGAGCGAAGTGGGCACCGGTTCGCGTGAAGAAAACGCGTCAAAACAAGAATCTAGAGCTTCGGTTCTGATTCAATCAGAACCGAAAATGCTCTAGTCGCTTTTTTAGCCGAACGGGCTGCTATACCTGCCGACTGCGTGACCTCAACGCGCACTGAAGGTGAGGCCGGCGCGCTCCTTTAGACGCTTGCGCAAGGCCGGCCCCATCAGCGCGCCCGGCGTCCAGATGCCGCCCTCGCCCTGCACATCGCGCACGACGCAGAGAGCGCTTTCGGTGATCATCTTGCTGGTCGAGCCATAGCCCGGATCGCGGTCGCCGGTGACAACGGCTTCGACCCGTCCGCCATCCGGCACCTCGCCCAGAAAGAAGATGTCGTAGAAGCCCCTCTCGCGCGCTTCCCGGGTCGGGCCTGCGCCGCGTTTGAGACCGCCGGTCCCGAACAAGGACACCACCGTGGCGAACGTCTCCGTCGTCACGCTCGCGATGTCCCCAAGTCCCGGCGCCACCATCATCTCGTCATAAACGAAGTCCCTGCCGTAGGGATGGCCCAACAGGAAGTTCGTGCGGTGCACGTTCTTGGTGTTGATCGGCGCCATCGGGAACGGCACGAGCCACGCGTGCATGCTCGTGTCATATTCAGGGACGAGGCCCGACGGCTGAGACGGCCCAGTGAAGCCCGGCGTCAACGCGAAGGGATCGGTCAGCAGCCGGATCAGGGCCGGGTCGCGTGCCGCGGCGGCCAGCGTCGCCTGAGCGCTCGCCGCGGTGCCGCCAGACATGCCACCCCTCACCTTGCGTAGACGGGCCTTCACCCGCCGCGCCGGGCGTCCGAATTTCTCGCGCGCCTTCTCCTGCAACGTGAGCACACCGAGATCGAACGGGATGGAATCGAAGCCACAGGAGAAGACGATGCGCGCGCCGGTCCGTTTTGCCTCTTCGTGATGGGCGTCGATCATACCCCGCATCCAGCCCGGTTCGCCGCAAAGATCAACATAGGCCGTGCCGGTGGCCGCGCATGCCGCCACTAGCTCGGGACCGTGAAGCTGATAGGGCCCGACCGTGGTGACGACCACGGTCGCGCGCTCGCACATCGAACGCAGGCTGGCCGGCTCGGCGGCATCTGCCTTCACCAACGGCAAATCGTCCGGTGCGCCGATGTCGGCACGCACTTTCTGGAGTTTGTCGGTCGAGCGTCCCGCAATTGCCCAGGACGGAGCATCGTCGCCGCGATAGGATTTCGCCAGATATTCGGCGATGAGACCCCCGGTGTAACCCGTCGCGCCATAGACGATGAGGTCGAAGTCCCGCTTCACGGCGTTGATCCTCCTCAAGCCCCCGGAAGCACTCCCGTCAGATCCGTTAGCAACGCTCGGTAGCTTCGCGGCCATTTGCGAGGGGCCGGGCAACATACGGGCCATCGCGCTTGACGGAGGATACCACAATTGCCGCCCTTCGGCGCGCAACCTCCCGGCGATTTCCGGTCCCCCTTGAGAGCCGTCGTGAGTACGGACGCTGGTCGGCGTGAGCCGAAGCAGACAGCCGGCACATTTGAGCGCCTGTGGCCGCTTGCAAACGCCCTCCGACGGCCTACCATGGATTGGGGAGTTCGCGTGCAGGAGCGAAGCCATGGAACTCACCGTGGTGCCCATCGTCAAGCCGGATGAGACCAACTTCATCTTCGGCCAGTCGCATTTCATCAAGACCGTGGAAGACCTTCACGAAGCGCTGGTGGGCACGGTTCCGCGCATCCGCTTCGGGTTGGCTTTCTGCGAGGCCTCCGGCAAGCGGTTGGTGCGCTGCTCCGGTAACGACGACGCCTCGCTCGCCCTGGCACGCGACAACGCATTGGCGATCGGCGCCGGTCACACCTTCCTGATTTTCCTCGGCGACGGGTTCTTTCCCGTCAACGTGCTGCCGGCGGTGCGCGCAGTGCCGGAGGTCTGCCGCATCTATTGCTCGACGGCCAATCCAACACAGGTGATCGTCGCGCAGACGGAGCTCGGGCGCGGCGTGCTCGGCGTGGTGGATGGCGCCTCGCCGCTGGGTGTCGAAACCGACGCCGACATTGCGTGGCGGAAGGATCTGCTGCGGAACATCGGCTACAAGCTTTAGACCGCGATGGTTCGCCGCCTGGCGACGCCCGCATGCCGGATATGTGTCAACCCAACGCGTCATTGCGAGCGGACGGGCCGTCGCGCTCTCTCAAAACTCCTGCGCGAGCTTCGCCAGCATCTCCAGCAGCGCGGCGTGGTTGGCTGGACCGAGCACCTCGATCAGCCGCGCCTCGTGCTTGTTGGCGACCAGCTTCTTGGCGCGTGCCAGCACGGCGCGGCCCTTGTCGGTCAGGACGAGGATGTGGGAACGGCGGTCGTTGGTGGAGCGCATCCGCGCGCAAAGGTCGCGGCTCTCCAGCGCGTCGAGCATCGCGACGAAATTCGGCCTGAGGATCCCGAGCGTGTTGGCGATCTCGGTCTGGTTGCGGCCCGGATTCTTGTCGAGCAGAAGCAGCACCGAGAACTGCGCCGGCGTCAGCTGCAGCGGCGCGACGCAGCGCAGGAAGTCCTCGAATACCCTGAGCTGCGCGCGCTTCAACGAATAGCCGAGCAATCCGGACAGTTCGCCCAGTTGCAGCATGCTATCGTCCCCGGCAGAATCGGTCGGTTCCCTGCGCAGGGCCCGCGACGAACGGAGGGCATCGGTGGCGGTCTTGGAAACAGTCATCGCTCCAGGCTCGCAATCCCGGTACAAGAATCCCGCACGACACTCGGGGACCTTGAGATTATATCTAATAATTGTTATGGACTATATCAAATGTCGGCAGCTTTCAACAGCCGATATCGGCCGACCTGACCGGCACGACCGGTTGAGGCGGTCCGACGCTTGAGGGGGAGCGCTCGGCCTTGAACACAACGATCATGCTGTTCCTGCTGCAGGACGGCATCACCAATGGCGCGATCTACGCACTGCTGGGGCTGGCCCTGGTGCTGGTGTTCGCGGTCACGCGGGTGATCCTGATCCCGCAGGGCGAATTCGTCACCTACGGCGCGCTGAGCTACGCCATGCTGGCGACCGGCCAGGTGCCCGGCACAGCGCGGCTTGCGGTCGCGATGGGCCTCGTCGCCTTCGCCCTCGACCTGTTCTTCGCCCGCAACGCGCTGCATGCGCGGCTGGTGATCCGCTCGGTCGCGC
The DNA here is from genome assembly GCF_020194035.1 of Bradyrhizobium sp. BRP56. NCBI lineage: Bacteria > Pseudomonadati > Pseudomonadota > Alphaproteobacteria > Hyphomicrobiales > Nitrobacteraceae > Bradyrhizobium > Bradyrhizobium sp. BRP56. Next base: position 46,864 of record NZ_JADYVV010000018.1, on the reverse strand, counting down.
TCAACATCGCCTTTCCCGTCGCGCTGCTCGGTCTGATTTACGCGCTGGTCGGTCCCGGCACGCCGATCGCCGTCAACATCGCGCTCGCGCTCCTGATCGTGGCGGCGATCGGGCTGTTCCTCTACCGCATCGCGTTCCAGCCGATCGCGCACACCTCCGTGCTGGTGCTGCTGATCGCCTCGGTCGGCTGCCATCTGGCGCTACAGGGCCTCGGCCTGGTGTTCTTCGGCGCCGAAGGCCTGCGCGCGCCTGCGCTGTCGAATGCCGCAGTGACCGCCGGCCCGCTGCGCTTCACCGGGCAGAGCCTTGCGGTCTACGGCCTGACGATCGGCTTCATCGTCGCCCTGTGGCTGTTCTTCGGCTACACCAAGACCGGCAAGGCGCTGCGCGCCACCGCGGTCAACCGCCTCGGCGCCCGCCTGGTCGGCATCCGCACCACGCTGTCCGGCCAGATCGCGTTCCTGCTCGCCTCCGTCATCGGCGCGATCTCCGGCATCCTGATCGTGCCGATCACGACGCTCTATTACGACACCGGTTTCCTGATCGGCCTGAAGGGCTTCATCGCCGCCATCATCGGCGGCCTGGTCAGCTATCCCCTGACCGCGGTCGCCGCCATCGTGGTCGGCATCGTCGAGGCCTTCTCATCGTTCTACGCCAGCAATTTCAAGGAAGTCATCGTGTTCACGCTGATCCTCCCCGTGCTCGTGTTGCGCTCGCTCGCGGCGCCCGAGGTCGAAGAAGAGAAGGATTGAGCGCGATGGCGCAGCGCCTTCCCCTCATCATCTTCGCGCTCGTGATGGCGGTGATTCCGCTTGTCCCGGGCATCCCGCCGTTCTGGATCGTGCTGCTCGACAATATCGGCCTCGCCGCGCTGGTCGCGATGGGCCTCGTGCTGCTCACCGGCGTCGGCGGCCTGACCTCGTTCGGCCAGGCCGCGTTCTGCGGGTTCGGCGCCTACACCACGGCGGTGCTGACCACCGCCCACGGCGTCTCGCCCTGGCTGACGCTGCCGGCTTCGCTCTTGGTCAGCGGCATCGCCGCCGTGCTGCTCGGCATCGTCACGGTACGGCTATCCGGCCATTATCTGCCGCTCGGCACCATCGCCTGGGGCATCGGGCTGTTCTATCTGTTCAGCAAGCTCGAATTCCTCGGCCGCAACGACGGCATCTCCGGCATTCCCCCGCTGTCGATCGGCTCGTTCAAGATGCTGAGCCCGGATGCGATCTACTACGCGATCTGGGTCGCGGTGCTGCTGTCCGCGCTGCTCACCATGAACCTCTTGGACTCCCGCACCGGGCGCGCGATCCGCGCCTTGCGGCGCGGCCATGTTGCGGCGGAAGCGTTCGGCGTGCAGACGCCCCGCGCCAAGCTGTTGGTGTTCATCTATGCCGCGGTGCTGGCCGGCCTGTCCGGCTGGCTCTATGCGCATTTCCAGCGCGCCGCCAACCCAACGCCGTTCGGCGCGCAGGCCGGCATCGAGTATCTGTTCATCGCCGTGGTCGGCGGCGCCGGCTACGTCTGGGGCGGCGTGCTCGGCGCCGGCATCGTCGTGATCCTCAAGGAGGTGCTGCAGAGCTACCTGCCCTACATCTTCGGCGGCCAGAGCCAGCTCGAGACCATCGTGTTCGGCATCATGCTGGTGCTGCTGCTGCAGCTCGCGCCCCAGGGCGTCTGGCCCTGGCTGATGTCGCGGCTGCCGTTCAAGCCCGCCCGCAAGACCCCGGACACGTCCGTGAAGCTGGAGCACCGCGAACGGGCGCCAGGAACGTCTCCGATCCTTCTGCACATCGACAAGGCGCGCAAGCAGTTCGGCGGCGTGCTCGCGGTCAACGACGTCTCGTTCGACGTCAACGCCCGCGAGATCGTCGCGCTGATCGGCCCGAACGGCGCCGGCAAGAGCACGACCTTCAATTTGATCACCGGTGTCCTGACCGCAACCAGCGGCAAGATCTCCGTGCTCGGCAACGAGGTCGCGAACGCTCCACCGCAGGAGGTGGTCAAGCTGGGTGTTTCCAGGACTTTTCAGCACGTCAAGCTGGTGCCCGACATGACCGTGCTGGAGAATGTCGCGATCGGCGCGCATCTGCGCGGCAATTCCGGCGCGATCTCCAGCATGCTGCGGCTCGACCGCGCCGATGAGGCGAGGCTGCTGGCGGAAGCCGCGCGGCAGATCGCGCGCGTCGGCCTGTCAGACCAGATCGACCAGCTGGCGGGCTCGCTGTCGCTCGGACAGCAGCGCATCGTCGAGATCGCCCGCGCGCTGTGCGTCGATCCGATGCTGCTGCTGCTCGATGAGCCGGCCGCCGGCCTGCGCCACATGGAGAAGCAGCGGCTCGCCGCGCTGCTCCGGCAATTGCGCGACGGCGGCATGTCGGTGCTGCTGGTCGAGCACGACATGGGGTTCGTGATGGATCTCGCCGACCGCATCGTAGTGCTGGATTTCGGCACCAAGATCGCCGAGGGCACGCCGGCGGCGATCAAGCGCAATCCCGACGTGATCAAGGCCTATCTCGGAGCCGCCGCATGAGTGCGCTGCTATCGGTGACCGACGTCCACATCTCCTACGGCAAGGTCGAGGCGGTGCGCGGCGTTTCGCTCGACGTCGCCCAGAACGAGATCGTCACCATCATCGGCGCCAACGGCGCCGGCAAGACCACCTTGCTCAACGCCATCATGGGCGTGCTGCCGCTGAAGGGTCGCACCAGCTTCGCCGGCGTCGACATGGCGCCGCTCGATATCGAGGACCGCGTCGCCACCGGCCTCAGCCTGGTGCCCGAGCATCGCGAATTGTTCGGCACCATGAATGTCGAGGACAATCTCGAGCTCGGCGCCTTCCGGATTGCGAAGGCCGTCGCGGCGGCGTCGCTGGAGCGGGTCTACACGCTGTTTCCGCGGCTCAAGGAGCGGCGCAAGCAGCTTGCCGGCACGCTGTCCGGCGGCGAGCAGCAGATGCTGGCGATGGGCCGCGCGCTGATGGGCGCGCCGAAGCTCTTGATGCTGGACGAGCCGAGCCTCGGCCTCGCCCCGATCATCGTCGCCGACATCTTCCGCATCGTCGGCGAGCTCCGCGCCGCCGGCGTCTCGGTGCTGCTGGTCGAGCAGAACGCCCAAGCCGCATTGCAGATCGCCGACCGCGCCTATGTCATGGAGCTCGGCGAGTTCGTGCTGTCAGGCCCCGCGACGGAGATCGCCGCCAACAAGGGCGTCGCCGCGAGCTATCTCGGCTTCCAGCACGAAGGCGAGAGTGCGATTTAGGCGCCGTCACCCTTACTTCACTGATGAAAAAGCCGGCCCTTTATCGGGACCGGCTTCTTCGTTTCATAGATTGCGTCCAGCTTACATCGCCGGGACGTATTTGCCGTCCTTGACCGTCAGCAGGATACGCGAACGGTCGTCGAGGCCGTAGCGATCCTTTTCGGTCCAGTTGTAGACGCCCTGGGTCGCGACGATCTCCTTCTCGGAGATGAAGGCCTTGCGGATCGCCTCGCGGAATTCCGGCGTGCCGGGCTTGGCGGTCTTCAGCGCCACCGGGATGATGCGCTTCATCACCTCGAAGGCATCGTACGAGTGGCCGGCGAACTGGCTGCGGCTGTTGGCGCCGTACTTGGCTTCATAGGCCGTATTCAGCGCGAGGCCGGGCTTCTTGGTCAGCGCGCTGTCGGGCTGGGTTTCCGGCGACATGATCGGGCCGGCCGACATGATGACGCCTTCCGCGGCCGCACCGGCGATGCGGATGAAGTCCATGCTGGCGGCGCCGTGGGTCTGGTAGATCAGACCCTTGTAGCCGCGCTCGCGCAGCGCGGTCTGCGGCAGCGCCGCGGCGGTGCCGGAAGCACCGACGAGGATGGCATCGGGATTGGCGGCGACGAGCTTCAGCACCTGGCCCGCGACCGAGGTATCCGGACGCGCGAAGCGCTCCTCGTCGGTCATGGTCAGGCCCATCGGCACGGCCTGCGCCTTGAAGTCGTTGACCCAGAGATCGCCGTAGGAATCCGAATAGCCGATATAGCCGACGGTCTTGATGTTGTGCGCCTTCATGTGCTCGTAGAGCACCTTGCCCATGATCGGAATCGACTGCGGCAGGTCGACCGACCACTTCATGCGCGCCTCGTTGATCGGGAACGGCGCGAGGCCGAAATGCGGGATGCCGGCCTCGTTGGCGACCGTCGACACCGCGATCGACGGCGGCGTGGTGCAGGAGCCCATGATGATGTCGGCCTTGGACTCGGTGACGAAGCGCCGCGCGTTGGTGGTCGCGGCCGTCGGATCGCCACCGTCGTCGAGCACGATCAGCTTCAGCGGTACGCCGCCGATCTCCTTCGGCACGAAATCGAGCGCGTTGCGCTCGGGAATGCCGAGCGCCGCGGCGGGCCCCGTGGTCGAGATCGAGATGCCGATGGTGATTTCATTGGTCTGCGCCAGTGCGGGCGCGCCCGGCAGCGCGATGGCTGCTGCGAGCGCCGCGGCGACGAGAGTGGCCTTCCTCATTCATTCCTCCCTGCAGTTAAGTTTTTTGGGTTTAAACCGGTTTTGCGGGCCAATTCAGCCCCTTCTTTAGAGCATGATCCGGAAAAGTGGAAACCGGTTTTCCGAGAGGATCATGCTCCGAAAGTCGAGCCATGAAGGGGTGCAAGTCAGCCCTTCATGAAGCGGTCAATGATCTCCTGCGGAAACGGTGCCGATTTCAGCTTGGCGGGATCGTCCGGGTGGCGGCCGACCAGCACCCTGGTCTCGAACGCCTCGATCGCCAACGCCTCGCCCTTGAACACGCGGTGCGCCACCTCGAAGCTCGAGCGCTTGATGCTCTCGACCTGGCTCTCGATGGTAATCCAGTCGCCATGGGTCGACGGGATGTGGAATTTCGCCCGCGTGTCGACCATGGGAATGCCGACCAGGCCGTATTTGTGGACGAGGTCCTGCTTCGAATAGCCGGCGGCCTCGAACATGATCGAGGTTGAGTCGTCGAACATCGCGAAGTAGCGCGGGTAGTAGACGATGTTGGCGGGGTCGCAATCGCCCCATTGGATCTGCACGTCGCGCCGATTGACGAACATGGTTATCCTCGATCGAGCATGAGCGATCCGGAAGGGCGTTCGTGCTCTTCCGGATCATGCTTCAGCGCGGCGCCATCCGGAGCGCGGCATCGAGCCGCACCACTTCGCCGTTCAGATAGGGGTTGTCGATCATGTGCAGCGCCAGCGAGGCGAACTCGTCGGCCTGGCCGAGCCGGCGCGGGAACGGGATCGCGGCGGCGAGCGAATCCTGCGCTTCCTGCGGCAGGCCGGCCAGCAAGGGCGTCATGAACAGGCCGGGCGCGATAGTCAGAACGCGGATGCCGAATTGCGCGAGCTCGCGCGCGATCGGCAGCGTCATCGCGACGATGCCGCCCTTCGATGCCGAATAGGCCGCCTGCCCGATCTGGCCGTCATAGGCCGCGACCGACGCCGTCGAGATCACGACGCCGCGCTCGCCGGTTGCGAGCGGCTCAAGCTTGGCCATGTCAGCGGTCGCAAGCCGCAGCATGTTGAACGAGCCGATCAGATTGACCTTGATCACCTTGTCGAAGTCGGCCAGGGCCATTGGCCCCTCGCGGCCGATCACGCGTTTTGCCACACCGATACCGGCGCAGTTCACCAGCACGCGCGCCGGGCCGTGCGCCTTGGCGGCGGCGGCCACCGCGGCCTCGGCGGCCGCCGCATCGGCGACGTCGCAGACGACGGGAATGCCGCCGATCTCGGCCGCGACGCTCTCGGCGAGCTTGGCGTTGAGATCGCAGACCGCGACCTTGGCGCCCTGCGCGGCGAGACGGCGCGCGGTCGCAGCGCCCAATCCCGATGCACCGCCGGTGACGATGGCGGCCTGGTCCTTCAACTGCATGGCTTTCTCCTGTTCGAGAACTAGACGAGTGTGATCACCGATGCCGGCGGCACCGGCGCATAAAGCGCTTCGATGATGTCCGTGCGATGCTCCAGCACCGCGCGCTGGTTGATCGAGCCCTTGTCGGTGACCTCGCCGCGATCGATCGACAGCGGCGTGTCGAGCAGGATCGCGCGCGCGATTCGGTTCGACGAGCCGGTAGCGCCGGCAAGGACCCGCGCGAAGCGCTCGCGGAAGGCCGCCCGCACCAGCGGATCATTGGCCGCGGCCGCGATGTCGCCAGAGGCGAGCTGCGGATTGATCAGGCGGCAGCCATCGAGATCGAGGATCACGATCGCGGCGAGCTCGTCGCGGTTGAGCCCTGCGATCACGACGTCGCGCACCAGCGGCGCGCAGGTGCCGACGAAACGCGCCCGCAACGGGCCGACGCTGACCCAGGTGCCGCTCGCCAGCTTGAAATCCTCGGCGATGCGGCCGTCGAAATCGAAACCGGCATCGAGATCACCAGCGTCGGCGGGCTTCAGCGCGTCGCCGAACTTGTAGAAGCCTTCCTCATCGAACGCCTTGGCGGTCAGCTCGGGCTGCCGCCAGTAGCCCGGCGTCACGTTCGGGCCCTTGGCGCGGACCTCAAGCTTGCCGTTGTTCGGAACGAGCTTCGCATCATTGCCCGACACCGGAAGCCCGACATGGCCGGAGCGGCTGGTATCGGGACGCACCGACATGAAGAACGGCGAGGTCTCGGTGGCGCCGAGGCCGGTCAGCATGGGCACGCGATAGCCCTTCTCCTGCACGGCGAGCGCATCGAGGCTGTTCCAGATGAACGGCGACAGCGCGGCACCCGAGAAGAACATCGCATGCAACCGGTCGAAGAATCTTGCCCGCAGACCGGCGTCGTCGCGCAGATAGGGCAGCAGCGATTCATAGCCTTTGGGCACGTTGAAATAGACCGTCGGCGAGATCTCGCGCAGGTTACGCACCGTCTCCTCGATGCCGCCGGGCATCGGCTTGCCCTCGTCGAGATACATCGAGCCGCCGTTATAGAGCGTCAGCCCGACATTGTGGTTGCCGCCAAAGGTGTGATTCCACGGCAACCAGTCGACGATCACAGGCGGCTCGTCCTTGAGAAACGCGAGCGTCTCGCGCAGCATCACCTGGTTGGCGCAGATCATGCGCTGGGTATTGATGACGGCCTTGGGATTGCCGGTCGACCCCGACGTCAGCAGGAATTTCGCGATCGTGTCCGGACCGATTGCTGCATGGGTCGCATCGAGGCGCGGGTCTTCCGGCGTCGCCAAGAGACCGGCAAGGCGCGTCACCTCACGGCCGGGCACGGTGCCGCGGCTCGCGGCGATCTCGACATCGGATCCGACATTGGCACGCAGCGCGTCGGCGAATTTATCGGCATCGTCGACAAAGATGAGGCCCGGCGTCAGAAGCTTGATGACGAAGCTGAGCTTGCCATAGTCGCGCGACACCAGCGAATAGGCCGGCGACACCGGGCAGAACGGAACGCCGGCATAGAGCGCGCCGAGCGCCATCAGGGCATGATCGATCGAATTGCCCGACAGGATCACGATCGGCTGCTCGGCCGACAATCCGCGCGCGATCAAGGCGGAGGCGATGCGCCTGATAGCCTCGAGCAATTGCGCGTAGGTGATTTGCCGCCAGCCGCCACCGGCGGCGCGCTCGGCCATGAACACGCGGTTCGGCTCGGCCATCGCCCAGTGGTGCAGGCGATCGGTGAGACGAACCGGAAAATCGGCGAGGCTGAGCTTTGGTCGGAGATAGATCGTGCCGTCGTCGCGGCGCTCGACGGTGACGTCGGGATTGCCGAACGAGATCGGGCGCAGCGGATGCGCGGTGCTGGCGGGTGCAGACGGCGCGGCACTCATGTCGGCTTCACCTTGGCGGTCTTGCGATCAAGAAACGCGCGGATGCGCTTCTTGGCTTCCTTGTCGCTCTGCGCCACCGTCGCCATCAGCGATTCCATCAACAGGCCGGTCTGCGGATTGGCCTCGGCGATCATCGGCAGCGCCTGCAACACGGCGAAATTGGTCAGCGGCGCATTGGTGGCGACGCGCTCGGCCAGCTCCAGCGCTTTCGGCAGCGCGCCGTCGGCCTCGGTAAGGTATTGCGAGAAGCCGTAGGCGGCGCCCTCGGTCGCCGAATAGACCCGCCCGGTCAGCATCATGTCCGCCATCCGCGGCACGCCGATCAGGCGCGGCAGCCGCACCGATCCGCCGCCGCCGACGAAGATGCCGCGCTGGCCCTCGGGCAGCGCGAAATAGGCCGACGGCTCGGCGACCCGGATATGCGCGGCGCAAGCCAGCTCCAGCCCGCCGCCGATCACCGCGCCCTTCAGTGCGGCGATCACAGGCACGCGGCAATACTGGATGCGGTCGAACACGCGATGCCACATCTGGGAATGCACCAGGCCCTCGGTGGCGTCGCGCTCGGTCAGTTCGGAGAGATCGAGGCCGGACGAGAAGTGATCGCCGATGCCGTGGATGACGACGGCGCCGACCGCATCCGGTATCGCGGAAAAGCAATCCCGCAGCGCCAGGATGATGCCATCGTTCAGCGCATTGCGCTTGGCGGGACGGTTCAGCCCGACCGTCAGCACCGCCCCTCGCGTCTCGATCCTGAGCAGCGAAGCGTCTCCCTCGCCGGCAGCGTTTCCCATGGCGTTTATTGTTTCCCGTTCAGAATAGTTATGTTTTATAACGATTAGCGGGAGAGTCAATATGGGCGCGCCAGGCTGTCGATTCCGTCATCCTGAGGTGCACGCGCAAGCGGGCCTCGAAGGATGCACGGCCCGGGTGGTGGCCGTCGACCCTTCGAGACGGCCGCTGCGCGGCCTCCTCAGGGTGACGGTGATGGAGTTGATACGCGCGCCCCCTCCCGGCAGGTGAGACGGCAAGAGTGCGAAAGCTAAAGCACCTGATGCACGTCGATCACGACCCGGTCAGCGTGGCGGGCGGCGGAGCCGACGAAGATGTGCTGCATCAGCCAACGGTAGTTCTCGGCGCCGGTTTCGAATTTCGGCACGGTGCGGAAATAGATCAGCTTCGGGTCGACCGGCTCGCCGCGCTTCAGCTTCTGCAACAGCTCGACCGGCCCGAAGCGGATGCCCTTGTTCTCGACATAGACGACGGCGCCGTCGTCGGTCTCGAACGCATATTTCGCCTCCAGCTCGATCAGCTCATTGGGCCGGATGATCTGGAAGTCCGCACCGAACGCCAGCACCTTGCCGTTGATCTTCTCGCCCTTCACCTCGCCGCCGATGATCGGAATGATGCGGCGGACGCCGGTGCCGATGTCGCCGGCGGACGTCACCTCCGCGATCCGGGCGGTGATGGTGAAGACGTATCTGGTCTCAAGCTCGGGATTCATAGGCCTAACCAATCATGCGCTGCGGAAGCCAGGTCGCAAGCAGCGGGAACAGGATCAGGATCACCAGTCGGATCAGATCGGTGATGACGAACGGCAGCACCCCGACAAAGATCGTCGACATGTTGACGTCCTTGATGACGCTCTTGATCACGAACACGTTCATGCCGACCGGCGGATGGATCAGGCCGAGCTCGACCGTCATGACGATGATGATGCCGAACCAGATCGGATCGAAGCCGAGCGCGGTCACCACCGGAAACACGATCGGCACGGTGAGGATCACCATCGCCATCGCGTCCATCAGGCAGCCGAGCACCAGATACATCAGGAGGATCAGCGCCAGCACGCCATAGGGGCCGATGCCGAGCCCGGTGAGAAATTCGGTGACGTGCTGCGGCGTCTGGGTGATGGTGAGGAAATAGCCGAAGCAGAGCGCGCCGATCAGCACCGTGAACACGGCGGCAGCGGTGCGCGTCGCCTGCAGCAGCGATTGCAAGATGCCTTCCCTGGTCAGCTTGCCACGGAGGATACCGATGATGAAGGCGCCCACCGCGCCGACCGCGCCGGCTTCGGTCGGGACAAAGAAGCCGCCATAGAGCCCACCGATCACGAACAGGAACAACAGCAGCGGCGACCAGACGTCACGCAGCGCGACGAAGCGCTCGTGCCACGACGCCTTCTTTCCCGCCGGCAGGAAGCCGGGCCTCGTCACGCCGATGATGCCGATCGTGATCATGTGCATCAGGATCGCGAGCAGGCCCGGCACCACGCCCGCGATGAACAGCTTGCCGATGTCCTGCTGGGTGATGATGCCGTAGACCGCGAGCACGGTGGACGGCGGCAGCATCGCTCCGAGCGTGCCGCCGACCGCGATCACGCCGGCGGCGAATGATTGCGGATAGCCGAAGCGGCGCATCTCGGGATAGGCGACGGCCGAGAAGGTCGCGGCGGTCGCGACCGACGAGCCCGAGATCGCGGCGAAGCCGCCACAGGCTGCGATGGTCGCAATGCCGAGCCCGCCCTTCCAATGGCCGACGAAGGTGTTGGCGGCGCGGAACAGCTCGCGGCTGATGCCCGAGACCGACACGAAGGCGCCCATCAGCAGGAACATCGGGATCACGCCGAAGGAATAATCCGTCACCGTACGCATCGTGGTCTGGCCGACCAGCTTGAGCGCCGGCGCGAAGCCGGTGAGATAGCCAAAGCCGGTGATGCCGACGAGACCCATCGCCATGCCGACGGGGACACGGAGCAGCATCAGCACGAACAGGCTGACAAAGCCGATGACGGCGACGGTCTCGGGACTGAGGTCGAGACTCATGGCCGTCTACTCCGCGGTCTTGATCTTGGCATCATGGATATCTTCCGGATGGAAGATCAGGCGGTAGGTGCGGATCGCGATCAGCAGCACCGCGGAGACGTCGCCGATCCACGACACCAGGAAGAACGGCCAGACCGGCACGCCAAGATCCATGGTGACGATATGGCTGTTCCTGGTGTCGATCACCTTGTCGACCAGCGTGTAGGTCTGCACGCTCACCACGAACAGCAGCACCAGCGTCGCGAAGATGTCGATCCAGCGCTGGTAGCGCGGCGAGGCATTGGCCCAGACCAGATCCACGGTAATGTGGGTACCGCGATAGCTGGTCGCCGCAATTCCCCAGAAGATCAGGATGCCGAGCAGGAACTGGCCGAAATTGTAGTAGTCGGGGATCGTCACCGCGAAGAATTTGCGCATGAACACCGCGGTGAAGGTGTTGAGCGCGACGACGCCAACGAAGAAGGCCGCGACCCATTCGATCGAATCGATGAAGCGATCCATGAAATTCTTGCGCGCCGGCTCGGGTGGGCCGGTGATCGCGCCGTCTTGGGAAACTTCGGCAGATTGCGTCATGCGTTGCTTCGATGAGCTCCCTCTCCCCCGCTCTTGCGGGGAGAGGGTTGGGGTGAGGGGCTGCTTCCACGAGTCGTGAATGCGGTGAGACCTGTACCCCCTCACCCGGATCGCATCTGACGATGCGATCCGACCTCTCGCCGCAAGCGGGGAGAGGTGAAGGGGAGCGGGATCAGATCCCCGCCTCGAACTTCTTCAGCGTGGCCTGCAGATCGGCGTCGATCTTTGCCGCATCGCCGCCGGCCTTTTTCACCGCCTCGGCCCAGCTGTCGCGCAGCGGCTTGACCGCCTTCTTCCACTCGGCGAGCTGATCCGAAGTCAGCGGATAGACCTCGTGGCCTTCCAGCGCCTTCATCTTGGTGCGGCCATTGGCTTCGAAATCGGTCCAGGGGTCGGTGACCTTGGAGGCCCATTCCGGCGTGCAGTGATCGTCGATCACCTTCTTCTGGGCAGCCGACATCGAATTATATTTGGCGAGGTTCATGTTGTAGGTGAACACCGTCGAATAGAGCGGCACGTCCATGTGGTACTTCACCACCTTGTCGATGCCGAACAGGAAGATCGAGCCCCAGGGGAAGGTGATCTCGTCGGCCACGCCGCGCTCGATCGCGTCGCGCGATTCCGGCGCGGAGGCCTGCACATTGGTGCCGCCGAACATCTTCACCATCTCGCCGATGGTGCTCTGCGCGGGACGCACCTTGACGCCGGAGAGGTCGCTCGGCAGCACGATCTTCTTCTTGCCGTGCAGCGCGCCCGGATCGTGGATGAAGGCGAAGCACAGCTTGGTGTCCTTCATCTCGGTCGGCGCATATTTGTGATACCACTCGTTCAGCGCCAGCGTGCCCTTCTTGCCGTCGGAGAAGGTGAACGGAAGCTGCCCGGCGGCCGCGATCGGGAAACGGCCGGGCTGATAGCCAGGATTGACATAGGTAACGTCGGCGATGCCGTCGCGCGCCATGTCGTAATGGTCGAACGCCTTGCCGAGTTGCTCGGACGGAAACACGGTGACCTTGATGGTGCCGCCCGATGCCTTCTCGATGTCGGCGGCCCAGGCCTGGGTCGCGGGCACCAGCGGATGCGCCGGCGGCACCCATAGCGACACTTTGAGATTGACGGTCTTGTCCTGCGCGACGGCAGGTCCCGCGGCCGGCACGATGGCGGCGGCCATCAACACCGCCAACATTGTCTTCCTCATCACGTCTCCTCCTCTCCAGGACGGGCTTGGTGCCCGGCTCATTACTTAACATGTTATCTAATTCGCGCGGATATTCAAGATGAAATCCGGCGGGCGGACGCCTCGTCGCACCCTCCGCCCGGTCCCGCGCCACCGCATCTTGCGCTGCGGCGAACGCGCGGGTCCCGCGCAAATCCGCCTTGCCAAAACCGTTATATGATATAGTTGCCTTGGCAAGTTGCCGGCGCGGGCACCGGCTAAAAGCCTATCCGATCGGGAGGACAAGGTATTGCGGACAAAAGTAGCAATCATTGGTGCAGGTCCGGCCGGACTGTTGCTTGGGCAACTACTTCATACTTTCGGCGTAGACAACATCATTCTTGAGCGGCAGACCCCGGACTATGTGCTGGGGCGGATTCGCGCCGGGCTGCTCGAGGAAGGCACCGTGTCGCTGCTCGAGAGCGTCGGCGCCGCTGCCCGGCTGCACCAGGAGGGCCTCGTCCATCACGGTCTCGAACTGGCGTTCGGCGGCGCACGGCACCGCATCGACCTGCATGGTTCGACCGGCAAGACCGTGACCATCTACGGCCAGACCGAGGTCACGCTCGACCTGATGAATGCCCGCAAGGCGGCCGGCCTGACCTCGATCTACTCGGCGGCCAACGTCAAGCCGCTTGATTTCGATACCGATCATCCGCGCGTCAGCTACGTCAAGGACGGCGTCACCCACGAGATCGCCTGCGACTTCATCGCCGGCTGCGACGGCTTCCACGGCATCAGCCGCGCCAGCGTGCCGGCGTCGGCGATCACCAGCTACGAACGGGTGTATCCGTTCGGCTGGCTCGGCATCCTCTCGGAGACGCCGCCGGTCTCGCCGGAGCTGATCTACAACAACCACGAGCGCGGCTTTGCGCTGTGCACGATGCGCTCGTCCCACCGCAGCCGCTATTACGTGCAGTGCCCGCTCGACGATCATGTCGACCAATGGTCGGACGAGCGGTTCTGGGACGAATTGAAGCGGCGCCTCGACCAGAAGGCCGCCGACGAGATCGTCACCGGCCCCTCGATCGAAAAGAGTATCGCGCCGCTGCGCAGCTTCGTCGCCGAGCCGATGCGGTTCGGCCGCATGTTCCTGGCGGGCGACGCCTCGCACATCGTGCCGCCGACCGGTGCCAAGGGCCTCAACCTTGCCGCCAGCGACGTGCATTATCTGTCGCAGGCGCTGCGCGAATACTACGACGAGAAATCCTCCGCCGGCATCGATGCCTATTCGGGACGCGCGCTGGCGCGGGTCTGGAAGGCGGTGCGCTTCTCCTGGTGGATGACCTCGATGCTGCACAAATTCCCCGACGAGGGCGAATTCGCCGCGCGCATCCAGATCGCCGAGCTCGACTACCTCGTCGGCTCGAAGGCGGCGTCGACCTCGCTGGCGGAGAATTACGTGGGGCTGCCGTTCTAGGCGAGCTCGCTGTTTCTTTCGTCGAGCAACCTCTCCGTTACACACTCAGCCGTCATACCCCGCGCATGCGGGGTATCCAGTACGCCGCGGCTTCTCGATTCATGCCGTGCGGTCTCTGGAATACTGGATCGCCCGGTCAAGCCGTGCGATGACAGCAGGAGATGTGGCGACGGGCCCGTGCTACATTCAAACAGCCGTGCAAATCCCGTTTAAAACTTTGTAGGCGGTGAAACCGTCATCGACATCGCGTTCAATGGCGTCAACCCAACGTCATATGCGAGCTTTCAGATGAGCACCGATACGCAAGTCGTCCCCGATACTCCCGAGGACGTCCCTCAAGGCTTCGAGCCGCTGTTCCGCAAGAGCCCGCTCACCGAGCCCTGGGAGCCGCTTTACCAAAAGAAGACCGAGCGTGCCGTCATCATCGGCCTGCGGCTGGCGAGGCCGCATACCAACGGCCGCGGCCTGATCCATGGCGGCCTGATCGCAGCCCTTGCCGACAACGCGATGGGCTATAGCTGCGGCCAGGCGACCGGCTGGACCACCTCGTTCGTGACGATCTCGCTCGCGGTCGATTTCGTCGGCTCCGCCAATGTCGGGCAATGGCTCGCGATCGAGAGCGACGTGATCAAGACCGGCAGCACGATCTGCTTCGCGCAGAGCCTGATCAAGGCCGACGGGGTGACCATCGCGCGCGCCAACGGCACCTTCCGCGTGGTGCCGAAGAAGCCGCCGGTGAGCTAGTCGAAATACCAGTCGGTGATCTCGGTCACGAGATCGATGAAGGTCCGCACCTTGGCCGACAACAGCCGCGTCGTCGGATAGACGACGTGGATCGGCACCGCCGGCTGCTCGAACTCGGCGAGCACGATCTGGAGCCGCCGCGCCTTCAGCGATTCGGCAGCCTGGTAGGCCATCACCCGGGTCAGTCCGCCGTCCTGCTCGGCGTACTGGATGGCGGCGTCCGAGCTGTTGCTGGTGAAGCGCGGCGTAGGGGTAATGCGGACTTCGCGGCCATCCTCCATGAAGCGCCAATCCGGTGTCGCGGTCATGGCGCCGAACTGGATCGTGTCGTGGGCGGTGAGGTCTGCCGGCCGCTTCGGCTCGCCGCGACGCCTGAGATAGCCGGCCGACGCCACCACGATGCGGCGCATCCGGCCGACATGCCGCGCCACCAGCGTCGAATCCGGCAGGTGCCCGAGCCTGACCGCGAGGTCGACGCCGTCCTCGACCAGATTGATCCTGCGATCCGACAGCCGCAGGTCGACGCCGACGCCGGGATAGCGCTTCAGATAGGCGCTCACCACCGGGCTGACATGGAGCCGCCCGAAGCCGAACGGTGCCGAGATCACCAGGCGCCCTTCGGGGCGGGTGCGCTCGTTCTCCACCGCGTCCTCGGCCTCCTCGACGTCGGCGAGGATCCGGCGCGCCCGCTCCAGGTAGCGCGAGCCGGCGTCGGTCAGCGTCACCTGCCGCGTGGTCCGCTGCAGCAGCCGCGCGCCGAGCCGCTCCTCCAGCGCCGCGATCAGCCGCGTGATGGCGGACGGCGACAGGCCGAGCTTGCGGGCGGCGGGGGCAAACCCCTCGAGGTCCGCCACCGCGACGAAGGCCTGCATGGCGTCGATCCGGTCCATGGCACTATTGCATAATCGGCAACAGTGAAGTGTCAATCCACAAGATTGCTTACGATCTAGGAATGTCCATCTTAAGCGGCGAAGACAAACCGCTTAAGGCGGACGTCACGGGAGGCTCCGATGTCAGATGGTCAAAGCTATCCGAGCGACGTCGCATTCAGTCCGGCCGTGAAGGCGATCCAGACCCGCAAGGGCTCACGCGCCACCTACGCCGAAGTCGAGGCACATGGCGGCTGGCGCAGCGAGATCGACGAGAACCTCGCCGGCTTCCTCGGCGAGGTGAACAGCTTCTATCTCGCGACCGCCTCGGCCGACGGCCAGCCCTACATCCAGCATCGCGGCGGACCGAAGGGCTTTATCAAGGTGCTCGACAAGCACACCATCGCGTTCGCCGATTACAGCGGCAACCGCCAGTTCATCACCCAGGGCAATCTCTCGGAGAATGCCAAGGCCTATATCTTCGTGATGGATTACGCGCACCGCCGCCGCGTCAAGCTGTGGGGCGAGGCGAAGGTGGTCGAGGACGATCCGGCGCTGACGCGCACGCTGATGCCGCAGGGCTACCGGGCGCGGCCCGAGCAGGTGATCCTGTTCAAGGTCACGGCGTGGGACACCAACTGCCCGCAGCACATTCCGCAGAAATTCGACGCGGCCGATGTGGCGGCAGCGCTGGCCTCGCGCGACCAGCGCATCGCCGAGCTCGAGGCGGAGCTCGCCGCGTTGAAGGGCCAGCCCGCTCCTGCCGCGCCGGCTTAGGCCGCCTGCTGCTGCAGCGGCGCCCAGGCGAATTCCGGATAATATTGCCGCATCATCCGGCCGACATAGGCGGTGAGATTGTCGAACTTCTCGGTGCGCTCGCGCAGCGGCGAATCGAAGAACGGGGTGAGGATTCCCGCCAGCGCGCCGAACGCGGTGGCATCGGTGCCGCACGGCGCATCGCCCATCAGATACGGCTTGTCGCCGAGCTGCACCGACAGCGCGAACAGCGAACGGATCGCGAGATCGACGTCTTCGTCCGGTCCGTGACGGCCAAGCCCGCTCAGCAGATAATTCTCGGCAACGCGGAACTGGGCGTCCTCGCGCATCTTGTCGCGCATATGGTCGGGCGCGCCGTCGAAGAAATGCGCGGGCCCCTTGGCGAAATTGGTGTCGTCGACCCAGCGCGCGCCGACCAGCGCCCAGTAGACGTGATGCTCGATCATGCGCTCGAAGGCCCAGGCCTGGGCGCGCGCCTGCAGGCTGAGCGGCGCGTCGAAATCGAAGCCGTATTTGCCCTCGATATGGGCGCGGATGAAGGTCGAATCGGCGATCGTCTCGCCGTCGTCGGCGATGAACGGCAGCTGGCCCTTGGGAGACGCCGGCGGCATCGCCTTCTCCTTGCGATAGTCGAGCCCGGCCATCTTGAGCTGGACCTCGGTTTTGGTCACGAAGGGGCTGATTTCCGGCAAGCCGAAGCCCGTGCCAAAGCCAAAAAGCGTAATCATATGAAGCTCCCGATCGCCTGTGGTCGTGAATTGAAGCTAGCTGTCCCCTGCTGCCAGCATGGTGTCAGCAGTAGTGGCATTCACTGTCGAACGGGCCTACGGGTGCGAGGCGGCGAACCGCCCCGCGAACGCGCTTGACCAGCCGTGCCCGCCCGTAGGACCAGACCGTGCTGATCGACTGTGCGATCAGCGCGACCAGGGCCCAGCGCAGGTCGCCGGAGGTGGAGTAGACCGTGACCAGCTGTTCCAGCGCAAAGCCTTGCGCCTGCCGGAAACCGAGTTCGTCAAGATTCGTCATGGACAAATTCCCTTCACTTGAGGTGTTGTCCTGATATAGCCCCCACCTGCTGCCAACATGCTGTCAGCAGCAGCCGGACGGGACCTAGAAAAGTCTGCGCACCGAGAGACGACGAGACCCGTCAAGACACTCGTCAAGACGGCTGCCAAAACAGCTACCGAGACACTCGACAAGACACGTGCCAAGAGAGCGATCGAGAGAGTTGCCATGAGACGTGCCGACCGGCTGTTTCAGATCATCCAGGTGCTCCGACGCACCCGTAAGCCTTTGACCGCCGATGCAATCGCAGCCGAGCTCGAGACATCGAAGCGGACGATCTATCGCGACATCGCCAGCCTGATCGAACAGCGGGTGCCGATCCGCGGCGAGGCCGGCATGGGCTACATCCTGGAGAAGGGATTCGACCTGCCGCCCTTGATGCTGACACCCGACGAGATCGAGGCCTGCGTGCTCGGCGCACAATGGGTGGTCGGCCACGCCGATCCGGCGCTGGCGCGCGCGGCCGAGGACCTGATGGCCAAGATCGCCGAGACCGTGCCCGACCGACTGCGGCCGTTCGTGCTGGAGCCGGCAAGCCGGGCCCGCTCGGCCTGGAACCGGGAGCCCGACCGCATCGACATGGTCAGGACCCGCAGCCAGATCCATGAGGGCAAGAAGATCACGCTGAACTATCGCGACGAGCATGGCCGCGACTCTGAGCGCACGATCTGGCCGATCGCGGTCGGCTATCACGAGGCGGTGCGGCTGCTCGCCGCCTGGTGCGAGCTGCGCAAGGATTTCCGCAGCTTCCGCACCGACCGCGTGGTCACGGCGGTCTATCACGACGAGAAATATCCGGAGCGGCGCGACCTGCTCAGGGCGCGCTGGCGGCGCAGCCTGGTCTGGGAAGCGCCGAGGGACACCTGATGGCCGACAACGCGTTCGACGCAGCCGACGCAAGCCCCTGCCAGTCCTGCGGCGCCTGCTGCAGCTATTCGGAGAACTGGCCGCGCTTCACCATCGAGGACGACGCGCAGCTCGATCTGATCCCACCGCAATTCGTCAACGCGCGGCAATCAGGCATGCGCTGCGAGGGCGACCGCTGTTCGGCGCTGTCAGGCAAGATCGGAAAGGCCACGCGCTGCGAAGTCTATGCGGTGCGGCCGGAAGTATGCCGGACCTGCCAGCCGGGCGACGCGGAATGCGCGATGGCGCGGCGCCGGCACGGGCTGCCGCTCATCGCGAGCGCGCAGCCGATCTAACAGACGTTACGCCGTGACCCTGTCGCTGACGTCCTCGTCGTCGAGCTCGTCATCGACGATCGGTGCGAAGGTCGTCAGCGGCTTGGTCGACAGCGTGATCGGCTTGCGGCCGCCATGCGAAACGGTCGCGGCGCGGGCCGGCTCGCGCGACAGCGCGTAGAGCGTCGAGCCGACACGGCCGCCCGAATTCGCCAGCTCCCACTCGCTGCAGCTCGACGCGATCGCGACCGCGAGCGCGTGCAGATGGCTGCGGCGATAGCAGAACAGCGCGAGCCTCGCCCTGACATCGGGCGCGACATTGGCAACCAGCAACGAGAGCCCGTTCGGATTGGCGCGATACATCTGGCCGAGCAGGTCGTCGGCAACCGGGCAGGCATCGTTCTCGAAGGCGTCGCGGCTTGAAAACATTTGCAAATCCCCCTCGATCGGGAAGATGCCGCGTAATCCTCTAACGAAAGGTTAACCACGGCCTCCGGTCGCTTCCGGAGGGTCTTGCCCGTTGCGCGCGAATCACATCCGCCCGTCGCGGCCCGGCTGGCTTCCTGGTCCAGGATGTGAGGAAAGGTGCGCGCGAACCGCTCAGTTCGCGGCCATGTAGATCGACAGCGCGAAGCCGGTGAGGTGGTGCAGCGCCTGGTCGACCCCGATCAGGGTCCAGAACCAAGGGTGGCCGGATTCCAGCGTCACGCCGAAATGGGAGGCGCAGATGCCCTTGGCCCGATCGACGATGATGTGGATCACGAAGTCAATGAAGGCGACGTACCAGAACCGCGGCGCCACCACCAGGATCAGCGCCAGCGCGACCGCGAGATGGACCAGGCAATGCGCCAGCAGCGGCAGCGCCCAGCCGGTTTTCTGGTCCTTGCCGATCGCCATCCAGGCGTTCTGCAGCATGAAGTCGGCGATGATGTGCTTTGCGGTGAGAAGCAACATCCATCCCACCAGGGCACCAACCGACACCGACGATGACATGGAGGGAAACAACAAGCTGACGCCCTTTTACTTCGATGAATGTGATTGCAAGAAATCCGGGTCAGGTCGTCAGCACAATTCCGCAAACCGAAGCGTGTCTCATTTATGACATCTCCGGCGCCGGAATGCACCTGCGCCTCCTCGAAAATCACATCTCGCTCCGACCGTGGATAGTGGCAATGGTCATGTGGCATCGCGGCGCAGGCCGGCCGAGATTAAGGTTACGGCCGGCGGCCGGTTTGCATTCCCCCCGGGGAGGTATATCGTCGGCAACATAGGAAATTTTCTTTCTTTTATAGCCATTTACGGATTCACCGGGCAGCGCCGCGCCGATCGGGTCGCGGCAACGGGCCGTCCCGGACGGGTGATGAGCCAGGTAATCAGCCATGAGTGCCGAAGCCCCCTCGCCTGCGCCGATGCCGCCGTCGCGCCCTCCGGTCGCCAAACCGGTCGTCAAGACCAACCGCGCGCAGATCATCGTCTTCACCCTGCTGACGCTGCTCCTGAGCGCGGTCACCGTGATCGGCGGCCGGCTCTGGCTGCGCAATTCCGAAACGCTGGTGTTCGCGGTCGGCGATGCCAACGGCCCGGAGGCGAAATTCGCCGCCAAGCTCGCCACCGTGCTGAAGAACAATTCGTCGCGGCTGCGGCTGAAGATCGCGCCGAACCCCGACAACGCCAAGGCGCTGGCGCAATTCGATCGCCGCGACGCCTCGCTTGCCATCCTGCGCACCGACGCAAGGGTGCCGCCGCGTGCCCGCGCCATCGCGATCCTCGAGCATGACGTGGTGCTGGTGCTCAGCCCCGGCGGCAAGAAGATCAAATCGCTGAGCGAGCTCAAGAAGAAGCGGATCGCGGTCGTCGGCGACGGCGAGAACAGCGTCAATTTCGTCCGCAGCGCGCTCGAGATTGCCGACAGCCCCGACGCGGCGCAGCGGGTACAGCAGGCGCCGCCGAACACGCCTTTCGACAAGCTGTTCGCCTCCGGCTTTGCCGCCGTGATCGCGATCGAGCATGCCTCGAAGATCGTGAAGGACAAGACCTACGAGCAATATGCCAAGCGCCCCGGCGGCTTCACGCTGAATGCGATCGACGCGGCCAAGGCGCTGGCGCGCAAATACCCGGCGATTTCGGAGGAGACGGTCTCGACCGGCATGCTGTCGTCCTCGCCGGCGATCCCCGATGACGAGGTCGACACCATCGGGCTGGAATGGCTGCTGGTCGCGCAATCCTCGATGTCCACGACGACGGCCGCCGAGCTCGCGCGCATCATCTATGAGAACAAGTCGGAGCTCGCGCTGGACGACGGCTTCGCCTCCAAGATCGAGCCGGCGGCGACCGACAAGGACGCCTTCATCGTCGCCCATCAGGGCGCCGCCGAATACATCAACGACGATACCAAGTCGTTCATGGATCGCTACAGCGACGTGATGTATCTCGGTGCCGCCGCGCTCAGCATCATCGGCTCGATCTTCGCCGCGATCTACACCAAGATCACCCGTGTCGCACCGGAGAAGGCCAGCGAGCTGGCGGGCAGGATCCTCGACATCGGCGAGCGCGTCGAGCACGCCACTTGCACCGAGCATCTCGACGAATTGCAGGACGAGCTGGAGGCGATTTTGCGCGGCGCGGTGACCGGCCTGCGCGACGGCACCGTTTCCGGCGACGGAATGGACACGTTCAAGCTCGGCTACGAATTGGTCCGCGACGAGATCGCACTGCGCCGCGATCACCTCAAGCGCCACCCGGCGACGCCGGACGAGAACCTCGTGGTGGTGAAGGCGGCGAACGGGTGAAACCAAGCCGTTGGTTGCGCCACAGATACAACTGTCGTCCCTGCGATCGCGCCACATGCACCACTGTCGTCCTGGCGAAAGCCAGGACCCATTACCACCGCTTTTGCTGATGAACGGGATCGCGGCCCCAGCATCGCGCAACAATTGAGACTTGGGGTAATGGGTCCTGGCTTTCGCCAGGACGACACCGCGTATGTTGAACGGCCGGTGAACCATACATCCGCACGCTCTCGACATGCACCGGAGCGCAGCGCTTACTACCCGACCGCCGCGTCCGTCGGCGTCGCAGCGGCGTCGAGCTGCCGTCCCTCGTGATCCATATGCAGGTAGTTCGGGTTGAACAGGCCGGCCTGCATCAGCCGCTCGAGGTTGGGGACGACCAGGGTCTTTCCCTTGAGTACGATGAGGCCGCCGGCGCGCAATTCCTGCAGCGTTCGGTTGACGTGAACCTTGGAGAGCCCGGTGGCATCGGCGAGATCGCCCTGGGTCAGCGGGAAATCACAGCTGTCGCCCTGGGTCAGGCCTGCAGCACGCAGCCGGAGCCAGATCTCGCACAGCAGATGGGCCATCCGCTCCAGCGCCGTTCGCTGGCCGAGGCTCATGGTCCATTCGCGCTGGATCGCCGCGTTGACCAGGGTTTCCCACCAGAATGCGGTCACGATGCGCGGATGTCCGGCCGCGACCTTGTCGAAGAATTCGCGAGAGAGGTCGGCGATCGACACTGCGGTGACGGTACCGATCGAATGATCCATCTCGCGCAGGATGAAGACGTTCACATCGCAAATGTCGCCGGGAAGGAAGAAAGCCACGATCTGACGCCGGCCGTCCTCGAGCTGCTTGTAGCGATAGGCCCAGCCGGACAGGATCAGATGGACGTCCTTCGGCTTCTCGCCCTCGCGGACGATGTCGACCCGCGGACCAAAATGGCGGACGCGCTCGGTGGACGCGCGATTGAGAAGGACCTGGTCTACCGGCGACAGCCGTACAAACTGCTCCAATTTCCGGACTAGCGACGCCAACGATTGGTCTCCCGCATGTTTAATCGGGCAACTGCAGGACCGACTTCAATTACGTATGTTACCTTGCACAGCTCTTGACGTATGTTCACTAGTGTACACACGCCCCAGGAATGCGACGGTTATATCCCCGAGCGTCACGCACAGCTCAGCGCCCGGTGGGTACCACCGGTAAAACACGGGTCCCCGGCTCGGGGGACGTCTAAGGGACGTTCAGACGAACGGCACGCCGTAGTAGTCGTTCACCGCGCGCGTGGTGCCGATATCGGACCAATTCCACTCGCGCTCGCTGCCGTATTTCGGCGCGCCGCGCAGCTGGCTCTCGGTGACGCCGGTGACATAGCCGCCCAGCCTCGTGTCGTATTTGAGCGACTGCCAGGGCAGCGGATAATGGTCGTTGCCGAGACCGAGAATGCCGCCGAAGCCGAGCACGGCGTAAGACACCCGCCCGCTCTTCTTGTCGATCATCACCCGTTCGATCGAGCCGATCTTGCGCTCATCGGAGCCATAGACCGCGGTGCCCTCGACCTTGTCGCTGCCGATCAGGTTTCCGACCTCCTTCTCGTCCATCGCCATGTCAATTCTCCATTTGATCCCTCGACGCCAACGGTCGGCCCGGGTCATCGTTCCTGCCGCATTGCCGCGATTGCTGCAGAGCGAAACGCCGTTCAGCCCGTTGGAGGATCGCCGCGGTCGTCGGATGTCATGTCGGACCCCGGCGTCTTGTCGGCATCGTTCAATTTCGGATTACGCGTCGCTTCGCGCGCATTCGACTTTCGCGGGTCGGTCTTATGCGCGGTCTGCGCGCGCTGCTTGTCGGCCGGCTGCTCCTGCCCCTTGTTGTCTTTCACGATACCCTGATTGGAATGTGCCACTGCTTATGTCCTTCTTGTTGCCTTGGCTGCCTTGCCTGAAGAAATGCGGGCCCCGACGATCGAATTCGCCGAGGCCCGTCACCGGAGTGGTCCACCGCCTTTCGGGGAGCAAAGCAGCGAACGCACGGGTGTTACGCAGAGCACCGAAGATCGTTCCTGCGATCTTCGCGATCCCAGGTCGCGATCTTGGATCGCAATTTCCGGCGCGCGTTTTTTTCAATTCGACCGATGTCATGGGTTAACGACGGCCTCCTGGGAACAAGCCTAGTATTGCTGGTTCCAGCTCGGAGACGGCATGATCAAGAAGAAGCGCAACAGATCGCGGCCTCCCGGATCGTTCGAAAACCGCTTGCAGAAATTCGCCGAAGATTCGCGCATTGCGGCACGCAAGCTGCCGCCAGGACGGGAACGCGAAATGCTGATGAAGAAGGCCAGACAGACCGAGACTGTGATGGAAGTCAGCGAATGGCTGACGTTCCGCAAGTAGCCGCGAGTCGCAAAGGAGAGCTGCGATGATCGAGGAACGGTTTGACTCACGCACGCTCTTCGCCATGAACGCTGCGCTTGATCGCGTTTGCGCAGACGCAGCTCACGGCGAGGAACATGACACCCGCCGCCGCGTTGCCAGATACATCATCAAATGCGCCAAGAGCGGCAGGACGACGCTTTCCGAGCTGACCGAAGCCGGACGGCAGGCGCTGGCCAAGGCTACCGCCGCGGCGTGAAAACCGGCGCAAGTGCCCTGTTGCCCTCGGCCCTCAGCAAAGGCAGCTACGCATGCGCATTGCAATCAGCATCGGCCTGCTGGCCTTTTTGGCCGCCGTCGGCGCCTACGCCTATGAAGGTCTGACTGTGGACGCTCCGGTGCCGACCTATGGCATCGTGGTGTTCACGATCTGCATTGCGCTTCTGGCCGCGGTCTGCATCGGCCTGATGGGCCTGTTGTTCTATTCCAGCCGCCGCGGCTACGACGAGCCACCGCACATGAAGCGGTAGATGGCTTCGGCAGATTCCCGCGTCATTGCGAGCGAAGCGAAGCAATCCACAGCGCCGCAAGCGGGGAACTGGATTGCTTCGCTTCGCTCGCAATGACGGCGAAGGTTCTTACGACACCGCCGGCGCCCGGGCGCGGATCTCCGCGATCTTGCGCTTCAGCGCTGCCTGCCGCGGATCGGGCATGGTGGCTGCGCGCGCTTCCGCAATGGCGCCGGCAAGGTCGGGGAGCACGAGCACGCCGTCGAAGGTCGGCTTGGCGAGCCCGTCGATGATCACGTGCCAGTCCGCGATGCCCTGGCGGTAGGGATCGCCGTAACCCTGGATCATGGTCGCGGTCTGCACGACCGCGGGAGCGGCGCCCGGCTGCTTGGTCAGGCTGCGGTCGATCATGTGCAGCCAGCGCTCGACCCAGACGCGCTCCCTGGCATAGCGTCCCGAGAACAGCCGCCAGCGCTTCAGGCCCGCCTCGATCCTGAGCCGGCGAACGCTGAAGCGGTTGTTGGCGCTGAAGCGGATCGAGACCCGGCGACGCCGCCAGCCGAACTGATCCAGCACGCCGAGCACCGGATCGGCGACCACCGCCGGCAGGGCGTCGATCAACTCGTCAAGGCGAAACTTCTTGACGTCGTCGGCCGAGCGCGCCGCAAGGCCGCCCACCGCATTGACTTCGCCAAGCTTGAGCTGCGCGATGCGGATCGCGTCCTCATAGGCCATGCGCTCCGCCATCAGGCGGGCGATCTCGGCAAGCAAGGCGTCGTCGACGCCGCGGCGGCCGACGAAGCGCTTGAGCCGGTCGATATAGAGCTGGGCGTAGCTCGTGCTCTGATAGGCGATCAACAGATCGATGGCCTTGGTGACGGCCGGCCCGAGATGGTCCGGGCAGGCGTCGGGCAGCACCGGCGGCCCCTCGTCCTCATCGCCGATGATATCGGCAAAGAGGTAACGGAGCGAGGCCAGGAGACCGTCGTCATCCGCCACTGCGGCGCCTCCAGAACTCGTCACGGGGCTCATGCAGGTTTGGGCTCCGCGACCTGTGGGGTGGCGTGCTGCGCGAGCTGCTGCTCGAGCGTCGAGATATTCTGGAACAGGCGGGCGCTGGCGAGGCGCAGGAAGTAGAAGCCGAACGCCGGGTTCTGGACGTAGAGCTGCTCGACCTGGTCATAGGTCACCGACAGCACCATGCCGGTCTCGACGCACTCCAGCGTCTGGGTTCGCGTGTTCGACGGCGACAGCATGCCGAACTCGCCGACTAGGGCGCCGACCGGCAGCTCGATGCCGGATTCGACCAGGCGGAAGCGGCCACTGACAATGTAGAACATGCTGTCGGCCTTCTCGTCCTTGTAGAACAGGACTTCGCCCGCGGTGCATTTGCGTTCCGTCGTGAACGGCTTCAGCCATTCCATCGACAGATCGCTGTTGACCGATTTCTTCACGTTGCGGACCAGTTGCAGCATCTGGTGCAGCCGATAGGTGTTCACCGGCAGCAGCACGGCATGCAGGATCAGCGTCGCGTAATTGTGGGTCGGGACGGCGGTCGCGATCAGGATGATGTTGGTCAGGATGGCGAAGACGCGCAACGGGATCATGGTCCGCATCGACAGCGTGGCAACCACGAAGATCGATGCGAAGAAACTGCCGGCGGCGCCTGCGTGCTCCGCGAGATGTGAGGTATCCATCGGAAACCAACCAATTTCTCAAGAAGTGAATAAGATCGCCTTATTAGTCGCTTCATTCCGGCCAAGGTCGCATCGGCGACCAGCATCCCTGATATACGGGGAAAAAGCGACGTTTTGTCCGATTTCTCACATTCGCGGGCGCAAAATCGGGCCAACATGGTTAGGCCTTTCGTCCAACTGATGGGTCTTTCACCGCGAGCATCCCGCCACGGCCCGCGCGTTGACGGCCTCAACCGGGAGAGGCACGTTGAGATATCGGCTCTGGCGTTCGCAGGGCCTCAATTCTAGCAGTTCATCGACAGGCAAGCTCCGTTCCGATGTCCAAGCGGCTCGTCCTTCCGGCCTTGACGCGCTTCGTTTCCGCCACCGCCGGCCGCAACATGACCACGGCGGCCTATGTCGCGGTCGCGGCCGGTGTCGCCATGATGACGCTGCTGACGGTCGCGCCGGCCCATGACGCGGCGCCGCTCTGGGTCGATGCGCTGCTGTGGGCCTGCCTTGCCTATTTCGTATTCGAATGGCTGGTGCGGCTGCGCCACATGGGCCGGCAGGGCAAATTCTGGTTCTACGCGCTGTCCAGCGCCGGCGTGGTCGACGCGATCGGCGCGCTGGCCGTGCCGCTGGCCTTGCTGTCCGGCGTCGAGCCGAAAACCGCCTGGCTGCTCGGCGTGCTCTGGGTGCTCAAGGTGGTGCCGGGCATTCCCGGCCTGCGCCAGCTCCGGCGCGTGCTGGTGGTGGAATCCGGGCCGCTGCTCAGCGTGCTCGTGATCTTCCTGATGGTGGTGTTCCTGGCCTCCGTCGCGGAATATTTCCTGGAGCGGGACGTCCAGCCGCAGACCTTCGGCAGCGTGCCGGCGGCGCTGTGGTGGGCGGTGGTGACGCTGACCACGACCGGCTATGGCGACGTGGTGCCGATCACCCCGCTCGGCCGCGTGGTCGCCGCTATGGTGATGATCTCGGGCCTCGGTGTGTTCGGGCTGTGGACCGGTATCCTGGCGACCGGCTTTGCCGCCGAAACCCGCCGCGACAATTTCTTGAGAACCTGGGAGACCGTCAGCAAGGTGCCGTTCTTCGCGCATCTCGGCCCGGCCGCGATCGCCGACGTCACCCAAATGCTGCGGACCATGGACCTGCCGCCCCGCACCATGATCATCCGCAAGGACACCAATGGCGACTGCATGTATTTCGTCGCCGCCGGCGAGGTCGAGGTCGACCTGCCCGGGCGCAAGGTGAAGCTTGGCGAAGGCGAGTTCTTCGGCGAGATGGCATTGCTCGGCAACGCCAAGCGCGGCGCCAGCGTCTCGACCAGCAAGGTAACCAGGCTGTTGGTGCTTGACCTGGTCGATTTCCGCCTGTTGATGGCAAGGCATCCCGATCTCGCCGAGACCATCGACGCCGAGGCCAAGCGGCGCGAACGTGAGAATCAATAATGATGGAGACCAAGATGGCTGACGCGGCCGACACCGCCAGCGGACCCGTGCTCGAAATCGCGGGCGCGCGCGCAACGATCCGCCTCAACCGGCCGAAGCACCTCAACCGCCTGCAGGCCGAGGATCTCGGCGAGCTGCTGACATTGTTCGACCGGATCGAGGCCGATCCCGCGATCCGCGTGCTGGTGCTGACCGGAACCGGCCGCGCGTTCTCCGCCGGCTACGACCTCAACTCCGTCGCCGAGCGCGCGGTGAGCGCCAGCGAGCAGCAGAGCGCGGGCTCGGCGTTCGAGGTCGTGGTCAACCGGCTCGAGGATCTCAGCGTGCCGACGATCTGCCGGCTCAATGGCGGGGTCTATGGCGGCTCGACCGACCTCGCGCTCGCCTGCGACTTCCGCATCGGCGTCGATACCGCCGAGATGTTCATGCCGGCGGCGCGGCTCGGGCTGCACTATTACAAGAGCGGCATCCAGCGCTACGTTACCCGGCTCGGCGTCGACAACGCCAGGATGCTGTTCCTGACCGCGCAGAAGATATCGGCGCCCGAGATGCTGCGGATCGGCTACCTTACCGCGATTGTATCGCTCGACCTGCTCGACGAGGAGGTCGACAAGCTCGCGACGATTTTGGCGGGCAACGCGCCAAAGGCGATGGCCGGCATGAAGCGCGCAATCAACGAATTCGCCCGCGGCGCACTGGATGAAGCCGCCGCCGACGCCCGCCACCGCGACAGCATGCGCGGCGACGAGATCAAGGAAGGCATCAAGGCCTTCGCCGAGAAGCGGGCGCCGCGGTTTTAGGTAGGCGTCCCGGCTCCTTTATCCCGTCACCCTGAGGAGCCGCGTAGCGGCGTCTCGAAGGGTCGACGGCCCGGCTGGTGGCCGATTCATCCTTCGAGGCTCGCTCCGCTCGCACCTCCAGCGACAAAGGCGAAGCCTTTGCGCGGGGATGACGGGTCTAATGGTGCGCTCAGCCTTTGAGACGTCATTGCGAGCGAAGCGAAGCAATCCATTTCAGCGCGAACGCGGTGGCATGGATTGCTTCGTCGCTATCGCTCCTCGCAATGACGGCCGTATCAGCCTCCCCTCACGCCCGCTTGCTCCGCATCGCGCGGACCTGCGCGATGTCGGGATCCGCGGCGAGTGCCTGGTAGCGCTTGCTGTCGACGGCGTAGAGCGCGATGCGGCCCTCGGCGTCGGCATGGACACCCCAGCCGAAACGCTTGCCGAGCGGCGAGGCGCGCATGCAGGCCTGGCCGCGCGAGAAGAACGTCTCGCGGGCGAGGCTGCGCGCCTTCTTCGCCGCTCTCGCATCGAGCGCACGGCCGGCCGCCGACGTCGCGAAAACCACATCGTCAGAGGTGTACTTGTAGGGCGCGCCCGCGATCATCCGGTATTGCAGCACGGCGACCGTCGGCTGGCCGCCGCGAAGCTGCGGCTCCTCGCCGCGCTGCGCCGGGCAGTCCTCCGCGACGTGGATCAGGGTGTTGAAGCAGTTGGTGCTGTGCAGGACTTTCGCCATCGGCCCGATCCGTATCACACTCCGGCGACTGCTGCATGCTGCGCCGCCATCTCGTCATCGGCCTTCGATATCCGCTGGAAAGCCGGGCGCGCGGCGATGCTCTCGGTATAGCGAACAAACACGTCCCTTTTCGGCACGATGCCGAACATCATGGTCCAGCTGAGCGCGATGCCCCAGAGGATGTCAGCCGCCGTGATCTCTTCGCCGAGCAGATAGGGCCCCTTTGCCAGCTGCGATTCCAGCGCGCCCAGCATGGTGTCGTAATCGGCATAGGGCGACTGCGTGATCGGCGCGGGCTCGCGCTTCATGAAATGGTCGATCACGGCCGGCTCGAACGATGCGCCGTAATAGGCGATCCAGCGCAGATACGGGCCGCGGCGCGGATCGTTCAGCGCCGGCGTCAGGCCGGCCTGCGGAAACAGATCGGCGAGATAGATGAAGATTGCGACCTGCTCGGTGACCAGCGCGTCGCCGTGGCGGATCGCCGGCACCTTGCCGAGCGGATTAATGGCGAGATAGGCGTCCTTGCGCTGCTCGCCGGCCTTCATGTTGAGGACGTGCAGGTCATAGGGCGCGCCGAGTTCCTCCAGCAGCACGCGGGTGCCGGTGGCGCGGCTCTGCGGCGAATAATACAGCGTGACGCGGTCGGTGGTGGTGGTCATGGCGGGTCTCCTGCGCCGTCGGGGGCATGGCCTCCTTATGTCCGCCTATACCTGACATCTTGTGTCAGGTATGATCCGGCCATGCGCGCGAGCCGGTTGTTTTCCATCCTCACCACCCTGCAGGCGCGGGGGCAGGTCACCGCGCCTGAGCTTGCGGAGGCCTGCGAGGTTTCGGTGCGCACGATCTACCGCGACATCGACGCGCTCGCTGCCGCCGGCGTTCCCGTCTATGCCGACCGCGGTGCCGAGGGCGGCTATCGGCTGCTCGACGGCTATCGCGTCCGGCTCAACGGCCTGTCGCAGGGCGAGGCCGAGGCGCTGTTCATGGCCGGTCTCCCGGGGCCCGCCGCCGCGCTTGGCCTCGATGCCGCGATGGTGGCGGCGCAGACCAAGCTGATGGCGGCGCTGCCGGAGAACCTGCGGCCCAACGCGAGAGGGATGCAGCAGCGCTTCCATCTCGACGCGCCCGGCTGGTTCGGCGAGACCGAGGAGCCGAAGCACCTGCGCGCCATCGCCGGCGCCGTGCTGCGCGAGACCATGCTCGAGATCCGCTACCAGAGCTGGAAGGCCGAGAAGCGGCGGCGCGTGGCGCCGCTCGGCCTCGTGCTGAAGGGCGGCAGCTGGTACCTCGCCGGCCTCGTCGACGGCAATGTGCGCACCTATCGCGTCGCACGCGTGCTGGACTGCACGACGCTGGAGACGCCGTTCGCGCGGCCCGCGGAGTTCGACCTCGCCGCCTATTGGGGCGCCTCGATCGAGCAGCTGGAGGCCGAGCTGCATCCGAACGAGGCCACGGTGCGGCTGTCGCCGCTCGGGCTGAAACTGTTCGACGCGCTTGCGCACCCATACGTGAAGGCGCGGATGCGGCTCACTGATGCCACCGACGCCGACGGCTGGCGGCTCGCCACCATGCCGGTCGGCAAGACGGTGTGGCATGCGGCGACCGAATTGCTGCGGCTCGGCGCCGAGGCCGAAGTGGTCGCGCCGTTAGAGTTGCGCGAGAAGATGGCCGAGCTGACGGGCGCGATGGCCGCGCGCTATGCCGAAGCGCCGCCACGCCGCGCGGTGGCGGGACGTTAAGACGCAATGAGATTGGACTGAATAGCGCGGCACGGTCGCTGCACCTCTCCCGCTTGCGGGGGAGGTCGGATCGCATCGACAGATGCGATCCGGGTGGGGGCTCTTTCCCCGATACGACTCGCGGATAGAGCCCCCACCCTAGCCCTCCCCCGCAAGCGGGAGAGGGGACGGGGTTCCGATGCCGCTGACACCTGCTCCATCATGCCCTGGTCAGTAGCGGCTGTCGGAGCTGATCACGAAGCGGTCGAAAAAATTGACCGGCAGGATCTCGAACCGGTCCAGCGTCAGCGTAATCCCGGTCACGAAGTCGACGCCCTTGATCGTGCCCTCAAGATCGATCCGCCGGCCGCGACGCAGGCCGCGGGTTTCCGGATGTTGGTCGATGTCGATATAGGCATAGATCGGATTGTCGAGCCGCGAATGGCGATGCCAGCCGCGCTGCAGGAAGCTGAATTGCAGCACCGAGCCCGCGCCCCAGTCGATCGCGTCGAAGAAGCGGGTCTTCCAGGCAACGCCCTGTCCCAGATAATGCGCGGCGATGAACGCGTCGCGCTCGAGTGCAGGCAGACGGTGCAGCTGCCAGCTGATCTCAGCCGGCGTCAGGGAGGCATTATTCGCCATTTTTGTTCTTGTCGTTTCTTTGTAGCTTTTCTTGTCCTCGGCGGGGGGGTGAACCGACCTTCCCGCCTTGAGGAAATTATACATCGACGAATGTGACAGTGTCTTCCACGGTCGCACGCGACGTGCGGTAGCTGTTCACCTTGTGCGCATGATCGGCATAGCCGAACGAGATACCGCAGACAACCCGGCGATCGTCGGCCAGGTTGAAATGACGACGGATCAGCCCGGAATGGCGCGCGATCGCCGCCTGCGGGATGGTGCCGAGCCCGAGCGCCTGCGCCGCCAGCATGAAGTTCGAGACATAGCCGCCGCAGTCGATCGCACCATAGATGCCGAGCGGCTCATTGGTGTGGATCACGGCAATGTGCGGCGCACCGAAGAAATTGTAGTTCTCCAGCGCCTGTTTTGCGTAGGCCGGCTTGTCGCCGCGCGCGATGCCGAGCGTGTTGTAGAGCTGGAAACCGCTTTCGCGGCGGCGCTCCAGGTAGACCCCGACATATTCGCGCGGCGGCGTGAAGTCGTAGTCCTCGGCGAGGCCGCGCGAGGCCTCGGCATAGATCGCCTTGCGAAACCGCTCCTTGGCCTCGCCGGAGACGATCAGCACCTGCCAGGGCTGGCTGTTGCACCAGGATGCGGTGCGCTGCGCGGTCGACAGAATGTGCTCGATGACCTCGCGCGGCACTTCGCGCGGCTGGAACGCGCGCACCGAGTAGCGCTCGTTGAGCAATTCCTCGAGCGCGCCGATGCGGTCCTCGGTCGCGTAATGCGGGTTCGGTGTCTTCGCGTCCATGATGTATCCTCCTTTTTCGTCATTCCGGGGCACGCGAAGCGTGAACCCGGAATGACGACTAACCACCCCGGCCCTTGGTCGGGATCTTGTTGTAGGGCACGTCCTTGTCGACGCGGATGTCGCCGGGCAGGCCCAGCACGCGCTCGGCGATGATGTTGCGCAGGATCTCGTCGGTACCGCCGGCGATGCGCATCGAGGGCGACGACAGCAGCATCTGCTGGAACTGGCCGTTGGCCTGCTCCTCGTCGGTGCCGGTGAGGCTGCCTGCCGCGCCTTCCAGGTCCATCGCATAGGTCGCGATGTCCTGCAGCATCAGGCCGGAGACGAGCTTGCCGATTGAGTTTTCCGGGCCCGGTCGCTCGCCCTTCGACAGCGCCGAGATGGCGCGGTAGCTGGTGTATTTCAGCCCGCTCGCCTTCACCGCCCAGCTCGCAAGCCTGGAGCGCACCGCCGGATCGTCGATCGCAAGACCGTCCTCCAGCATCAAATTGGAGCAGAACTCGAACATCTCGGGCACGCCGGTGGCGAGCCGCGCGCCGATCGACATGCGCTCGTTCATCAGCGTGGTCAGCGACACGCTCCAGCCCTCGCCGACGGCACCGAGCCGCTGGCTGTCCGGGATCACGACGTCGGTGAAATAGACCTCGTTGAACTCCTGCATGCCGTTGGCCTGCTTGATCGGCCGCACCTCGACGCCGGGGCTCTTCATGTCGAGGAAGAACATGGTGAGGCCCTTGTGCTTCGGCACATTCGGATCGGTGCGCGCGATCAACAGGCCGTAGTCGGAGTAGTGCGCGCCTGAGGTCCAGATCTTCTGGCCGTTGACGACCCAATTGTCGCCCTTCTTCTCGGCGCGGGTGCGCAGCCCCGCGACGTCGGAGCCGGCCGACGGCTCGGAGAACAGCTGACACCAGATCTCCTCGCCGGAGGCGAGCTTGGGCAGATAGCGGCGTTTTGCGTCTTCGCTGCCCCACGCCATCACGGTCGGGCCGCACATGCCCTCGCCGATCTGGAACGGCTGGGTCAATTTGCCGTAGACGCCCTCTTCCTGCTGCCAGATCACGCGCTCGATCGGGGTGGCGCCGCGGCCGCCATATTCCTTCGGCCAGTGCAGGCAGGCCCAGCCGCCCTCTGCCTTCTTCTTCTGCCAGGCCTTGCCGACCTCGACCATGTCGTGCTTGGCGAGCCTGATGCGGCCGAGCGACGACTTCGAGAGCTCCTCTTCGAACTCCTTCGGCGCGTTGGCCGCGATCCAGTTGCGGGCGATGGCGCGGAATTCGGCTTCCTGCGGCGTGTCATCGAAATTCATGGCGGCTCCTTTTCTTTGTCATTCCGGGGCGCGCGCAGCGCGAACCCGGAATCTGGAGGTTATGTCGCTCGAGGTTCCGGGTTTGCCGCTTCGCGCCACCCCGGAACGACGGTTAAGCTCTTCCCTTGGTCGGGATCTGGTTGAAGGGAACGTCCTTGTCGACCCTGATGTCGCCGGGCAGACCCAGCACGCGTTCGGCGATGATGTTGCGCATGATCTCGTCGGTGCCGCCCTCGACGCGGGTGCCCGGCGCGCGCAGCAGCATCGCCTGGAATTTGCCGGCGACCTCGGCATCCTCGATCCCGTTCAGCGCGCCGGCCGCGCCCTGCAGATCGAGCGCGTAGGTCGCGACGTCCTGGATCATCGAGCCGGCGACCAGCTTGCCGATCGAGTTCTCCGGTCCCGGACGCTCGCCCTTCGACAGCGCCGAGATCGCGCGCATGCTGGTGTATTTCAGCCCGCTCGCCTTCACCGCCCAGTTCGCAAGTTTGGAGCGCACCGCGCGATTCTCGATCGCGGGGCCGTCCTCCAGCATCAGGCTGCTGCAATAGTCGAACAACTCGGGGAAGCCGGTGGCGACGCCGGCGCCGATCGACATCCGCTCGTTCATCAGCGTGGTCAGCGACACGTTCCAGCCGTCATTGACATTGCCGAGCCGCTGCGAGTCCGGAATGCGCACGTCGGTGAAATAGACCTCGTTGAAGTCGGAGGCGCCGCTCGCCTGCTTGATCGGCCTGACCTCGACGCCCGGGCTCTTCATGTCCAGGAAGAACATGGTGAGGCCCTTGTGCTTGGGCACGGTCGGGTCGGTGCGGGTGAGCAAGATGCCGTAGTCGGAATAATGCGCGCCCGAGGTCCAGATCTTCTGGCCGTTGATCACCCATTCGTCGCCGTGCTTCTCGGCGCGGGTGCGCAGGCCGGCGACGTCGGAGCCGCCGGCCGGCTCGGAGAACAGCTGGCACCAGATCTTCTCGCCGGAGGCAAGCGGCGGCAGATATTTGCGCTTCTGCTCCTCGCCGGCGAACGCCATCATGGTCGGGCCGCACATGCCGTGGCCGATGATGAACATCGAGCTAAGGCGGCCGAACGGGCCCTCCTCCTGCTGCCAGATCACGCGCTCGATCGGCGATGAGCCGCGGCCGCCATACTCCTTCGGCCAGTGCAGGCAGGCCCAGCCGGCGTCGGCTTTCTTCTTCTGCCAGGCCTTCGCGACCTCGAGGATATTGGCGCCCTTGAGCGCAACACGGCCGAGCGAGGCCTTGCGCAGCTCGTCCTCGTATTGCTTGGGCGCATTGGCCGCGATCCAGGCTTTCGCCTCGGCGCGGAATGTGGCCTCCTGCGGGGTGTCATCGAAATTCATGGTCTGTCATCCTTCGCCGGCGTCGTAGGATGGGTAGAGCGAAGCGAAACCCATCTGTCGGACCACCCGCGTCATGATGGGTTTCGCTGCGCTCTACCCATCCTACAAATCACCAACGTTTACGCCGCGTTCTTCTTGCGCATGCGATCGATCAGCGCGTCTTCCCAATAGGACAGGCTGCCGAGACCGAGCGCCACCGCATTGGCGCGGCGATAGTACATGTGGCAGTCGAACTCCCAAGTGAAGCCCATGCCGCCATGGACCTGGATATTGTTCTTGGCGCAATGCTGGAACGCCTGCGTCGCGCTGATGCGTGCGGCGGCGGCGGCTTCCGGCAATTCGCCGGCATTGGTCGAGAGCGCCCAGGCGCCGTAGTAGCAATTCGAGCGCGCCAAGGTCGCCGACACATACATATCGGCCAGCATGTGCTTGACCGCCTGGAACGAGCCGATCGGACGGCCGAACGCGATACGGTCGAGCGCATAGTCGCGGCCCATCTCCAGCGCGCGGTCGGCGCCGCCGACCTGCTCGAACGCGGTCAATACGGCCGCGCGATCGAGCACCTGGGTGATGACGCTCCAGCCCTCGCCGGCAGCGCCGAGCGGCTCGGCCTTTGCATCCTTGAAGGTAAACTCGGCCTGGCCGCGGGTCAGGTCGATGTTGGTGAGCGACTTGATTTCGACGCCGCCGGCCTTGAGATCGACGATGAACAAGGAAATATCGGACTCGCGTCCGCTCGAGCCGGTGCGCGCGGCGACAACGGCGAAATCGGCGATCGCGCCATCCGGAACCGGCTTCTTGACGCCGTTGAGCACGCCGCCATTGGCCGTCACCTTGATCGACTTCGGCGACGGGTTGCCCTTGCCCTCGAACAGCGCCAGCGTGCCGATGGCTTCGCCGGCGGCGATCTTCGGCAACCACTTCTGCTTCTGCGCGTCACTGCCTGCGATCAGGATCGCTTCGGCGGCGAGATAGACGGTGGAGGAGAACGGCACCGGCGCCAGCGCGCGGCCCATTTCCTCCGCGATCACGCAGAGCTCGAGATGGCCGGCGCCCGCGCCGCCGAACTGTTCCGGGATCGCGACGCCGAGGAAGCCCATCTCGGCGAGGCCCTTCCACAGCGCCTTGTCGTAAGGCGCCTTGCCGTCGAGCACCTCGCGCACGGCCTTCGGCGGGCACTGTTCGCTGAGGAACTTCCGCGCCTCGTCGCGCATCTGCTTCTGTTCGTCGGAGAAATCGAAATTCATGGCGCTTACCTTTTTCTTGCTGTCATTCCGGGGCGATGCGCAGCATCGAACCCGGAATCTCGACGTAAGGAACCTCTGGATTCCGGGTTCACGCTTCGTGTGCCCCGGAATGACGCGTTTGCTTTCGTAGGATCAGTTCAAGATGATCACGTCGTCGCCGGGCTTGCCGGCATACAGCTTCTCGACCAGCGCGGCACGGCGTTCGAGGCCGGCGCGCTGGTTGATGTAGCCCTTGTCGGTGAGCTCGTTGCCGTCGATCGATGGCGGCTCGACCATCAGCATCGCACGCGCGATGCGCATGCTGCTGCCGGTGGTGGACGCGTTGTGCGCCTGCAAACCCCGCTTGAGACAAGCGATCACCTCGGGATGCCTGATCACGTCCTCATAGCTCGCGTCGGCATTGCCGACGAGTTGACGGCAGGCGTGCAGGTTCGGCCAGCACAGCAGGCCGATGAACTCGCGGTCCTGCCCCGCAACCAGCGCGTCATGTACGACCGGCGTCGCGGCCGCGATCGCATCGGTGCGCAACGAGCCGACATGCACGAACGTGCCGGTGGTCAGCTTGAAATCTTCGACCACCCGGCCGGCAAAGATGATGCCCTGCAGCGGGTCTTCGGGGTTCACGAACACGCCGGCATCGCCGATGCAGTAGAAGCCTTCCTCGTCGAACATCTTCGCCGTGAGGTCCGGCTGGCCGAAATAGCCGGGCGTGACGTTGACGCCGCGCAGCCGCAATTCGTATTTCGAGCCGCACGGCACCATCTTCAGCTCGACACCGGGGAACGGCAGGCCGATCAGGCCGACGCGCTCGGTGTCCCAATAGGTGCCGGTCGAGGTCGGTGCGGTCTCAGTCGAGCCCCAGCCGGTGTAGAACACGATGCGCTCGCCCGTGGTCTTCACCGCCAGCGCCTGCATCCGGTCATAGAGATCGTCGGGCAGCCGGGCGCCGCCATAGGCCATGATCGAGAGGTTCTTGAAGAAGCTCGCGCACAGCGCCTCGTCCTTCTCCATCGCGGCGGCGAGCGCCGCGTAGCCGGCCGGCACGTTGGCGTAATA
The DNA here is from genome assembly GCF_020194035.1 of Bradyrhizobium sp. BRP56. Taxonomy (NCBI): domain Bacteria; kingdom Pseudomonadati; phylum Pseudomonadota; class Alphaproteobacteria; order Hyphomicrobiales; family Nitrobacteraceae; genus Bradyrhizobium; species Bradyrhizobium sp. BRP56. The sequence goes on along the minus strand of NZ_JADYVV010000018.1, from coordinate 10,003 downwards.
GGTCGGCGACACCTCGCGCAGGTTCCTGATGGTCTCCTCGAGCTGGCCCGGCATCGGCCGGCCGTCGTCGATATAGAGCGTGCCGCCGTCGACCAGCACCGGATTGAACGCGGCGTTGCCGCCCATGGTGTGATTCCACGGCATCCAGTCGAGCACAGTCGGGATCGGTCCCTCCGTTTCACGCGGGCGCACCTGCATCATCATCGCCGCGTTGGCGCACATCATCTCCTGGGTGTTGATGACGGCCTTGGGCATGCCGGTCGAGCCCGAGGTGAACAGCAGCTTGCCGACGGTCCTGGGCGTGATCTTCGCGATGGACTCACCGACCGCAGCCGTCACCGGCGTTGCCGCAAGGTCGGCAAAGGCCGCGCTCTTGATCCCCTCGCAGGGACGCAGGACGTGGACCACCGTGATGCCGGTGAGATCGATCGCCTTCAGCGCCTTCTCGAAGGTCGGGCCGTCCTGCACCATCACGACGGCAGGCTTGATCAGGTTGAACAGATATTTGAGCTTGAGATGATCCTGGCTCATCAGCGAATAGGCCGGCGACACCGGCGCGGCCGGCAGCCGCGCCTGCATCGCGGCCTGCGTCATCAGCGCGTGCTCGATCGAATTGCCCGAGAGGATCGCGACGGGCCGGCCGTCGCCAACGCCAAGATCGAGCAGGCCTTGCGTCAGCGCATCGACGGTGCGCTTGGCTTCACCATAGGACACCTTGCGCCATTGCCGGTCGGGACCACCGCGTTGCGCGAGCCAGATCCTCTCCGGCGCCTGCGCCGCCCATTTGGCGAGATAGGCCGGAATATGCGTCTCGTAGGCCTGGAGCGGAATCCGCGACTTCAGGACGACGGTGCCGTCACCGCGCCGCTCGACCGCGATGTCACGTGCGAGCCAATCCACCTTGCGAAAGGCAGGTTTCGTCAGCATCGCCGCGTCTCCATCCATTTTGCGTCTCCCGGAATTCTTGTCCTTTTGAGGATCTGTTCTCAGCGCCTGATATAGACAGGCTTTCGTTTCTCGAGAAAGGCCCTGATGCCTTCCTGGAAATCTTCCGAGCGGCTGCACAGCACCTGATTGCGATCCTCCATCGCGATCACGGCCTCGATCGAGCCGGCATCGACGCTCATGTTGATGCATTCCTTCGAGAGGCGGAGACCGACCGGCGAGGCCGTCATCATTGCCTCGACATAGGGATTGGCCGCCGCATCAAGATCGGTGGCCTCGACCACCTCGGACACCAGGCCGACCGCAAGCGCGCGGTCGGCATGGATGAAGCGCCCGGTGAGGATCAATTCGGAAGCAACCGACACGCCGACGAGGCGCGGCAGGAAATAGCTGGTGCCGATATCGCAGCCGCCGAGACCGAGCTTGATGAAGGCGCAGTTCATCCGCGCGTTCTTCGCCGCGATGCGGATGTCGGCGGCAAGCGCCAGCGCGAAGCCGCCGCCGGCGGCCGCGCCCTGCACCAGCGCGATGATCGGCTGCGGAGCGCGCCGCATCAGCATCACGATGTCGGCGATGCGCCGCTGCGAGTCCAGCGACTCCGTGACGCCGGGCGGCTCGGTCTGTCCACCACGGCGCGCCATCGCGTGCTTGAGATCGAGCCCGGCGCAGAAATTCGCACCGGCGCCCTTCAGCACCACGACGCGGGTGTCGCGATTGCGCTGCAGGCCCTGGAAATAGACGTTGAGCGCGTCGATCAGCGAAGGGTCGAGTGCGTTGAGGCTCTCGGGGCGATTGAGCGTGACCCAATCGACCCCGTCGTGATGTTCGATCAGCAGCGGCTGAGACACGCGTTACTCCTGCATTTGCGGATGCGGTGTCGATAACTGTGCCCTCTCCCCTTGTGGGAGAGGGCATGTTCGCTGTTAGCCTTGCATTCGATTGGGTGAGGGGTCTGTCTCCGCGGAGAGAACCCCTCATCCGTCGCGGACTGCGTCCGCGCCACCTTCTCCCACAAGGGGAGAAGGGAAGTACGGCAGAGCCAGCGTTACCGCGGGGCCATGCGGATGGCGCCGTCGAGGCGGATGGTTTCGCCGTTGAGCATCGGGTTCTCGACGATGTGGACCGCGAGATTGCCGTATTCCGAGGCATCGCCGAGGCGGGCCGGATGCGGCACCTGGGCGCCGAGACTCTTGCGCGCTTCCTCGTTCAGACCCATCAACAGCGGCGTCAGGAACAGGCCCGGCGCGATGGTGTTGACGCGGATCTTCAGGCTGGCGAGGTCGCGCGCGGCCGGCAGCGTGAGGCCGACGACGCCGCCCTTCGAGGCGGAATAGGCGATCTGGCCGATCTGGCCTTCATAGGCCGCGACCGACGCGGTGTTGATCGCGACGCCGCGCTCCTCGCCGATCGGGGCTTCGGTCGCCAGCCGCTCGGCGAACAGGCGCAGCACGTTGAAGGTGCCGATCAAATTGACGTTGATGATGCGGACGAACTTTGCCAGCGGATAGACGCCGTCCTTGCCGACGATGCGCTGCGAACCGCCGATGCCGGCGCAGTTCATCAGCACGCGCGCGATGCCGTGCGCGGCCTCGGCCTTGGCGATCGCAGCCTTGATCGCGTCCTCGTCGGTGACGTCGGCATGCAGCGCGACGCCCTTCACCTCGGCGGCGACCTTCTCGGCGTTTTCCTTGTTCTGGTCGATCACGCCGATCTTGGCACCCTTGGCGGCCATGGCGCGCGCGGTTGCGGCACCAAGGCCGGAGCCACCGCCGGTGATGAGAACGGCAACGTCTTTCAACTGCATGGATACAACCTTTCCTTGGGCGTTTCTTCTCTAGACTCGAACTTTGTTATCCGGCGGCAACCACTGCCGTTTCCTTATCGGGATTGAGCACGCCGCCGAAGATCAAGGCTTCCATATGCTTGATGTATTCGCGGCAGACCTCGTCGGTGACAGGACCGACGCCGACCGCGCGCGACATCGCGTGGCGGCCGAAGAACAGATGATCGCAGGCGCCGATCAGGCTGGTGTAGAATAGCACCGGATCGATCTTGCGGAATTCGCCGGCCTTGATCCCTTCTGCGAGCAGCCGGCGGTGAAAATCCAACAGCGGCGCGACGAAGAATTTCGACACCTCGTTGGCGGCGGCTGGCGAGCTTTCGTGCAGGAGATAATGGATCAGCCGGTTCATATAGGGGAACTGGTGATAGGCGCGGATGATGCCGCCGATATGCAGCCGCAGTTTCGCGGACGGCGTGATCGGCTGGCTGATGAGATATTCGAGCTGCGATATCTCGGTGGCGGCGTCGCGCGCCAGCAGCGCCAGCAACAGCCCGTCCTTGTTGCCGAAATGATATTTCACCAGCGCGGCGTTGACGCCCGACTTCTGCGCGATGTCGGACAGCGAGACCTCGATGGAGGCGCGCTCGATCATCAGCTCGCTGGCTGCGACCAATAGCTTGTCGGCGGTGGCATTTTTGCCGGCCGGAAGTTTCGTCGGTACGCTGGTATTCAACTGCGCTCTGGTCCCGCTCTGTGTCAGGGGGTCGACGGTAAATCGAGGCCGCACATAAGCCCATGGCGGGGCCGCACTCAAGAGTTAATTGATTGATTGACTAAATGCTGAGCCACCCCTTAAATCCGGCCCAACTTTCAGACCGCCCAATCCGGAAACATCAGGGAGATCAGACATGGCCGAGGCATATATCGTCGCCGCCGCTCGCACCGCGGGCGGCCGCAAGGGAGGGCGTCTCGCCGGCTGGCATCCGGCCGATCTGGCCGCGACCGTGCTCGATGCGCTGGTCGAGCGCACCGGCGCCGACCCCGCGCAGGTCGAGGACGTGATCATGGGCTGCGTGATGCAGACCGGCGAGCAGTCCACCAACATCGCGCGCAACGCGGTGATGGCCTCGAAGCTGCCGGAGAGCGTGCCGGCGACCTCGATCGACCGCCAGTGCGGTTCCTCACAGCAGGCGCTGCACTTCGCGGCGCAGGCGGTAATGTCTGGCACGATGGACTGCGTGATCGCCGCCGGCGTGGAATCGATGACCCGCGTGCCGATGGGCCTCGCCTCCTCGCTGCCCGCCAAGAACGGCTTCGGCCACTACAAGAGCCCGGGCATCGAGGCGAAATATCCCAACATCGTGTTCAGCCAGTTCACCGGCGCGGAGATGATGGCCGAGAAGTACGGTCTGTCGAAGGATGAACTCGACGAATACTCCTATAACAGCCATCAGCGCGCGATCGCGGCAACGCAGGCCGGCCACTTCAAGGACGAGATCGTGCCGGTCAAGATCACCCGCGCCGACGGCTCGACCGACACCCATCACATCGACGAAGGCATCCGCTTCGACGCCAGCCTCGACGGCATCAAGGGCGTCAAGCTGATCGCCGAGAACGGCAAGCTGACCGCGGCGAGCGCCAGCCAGATCTGCGACGGCGCCTCCGGCGTCATGGTCGTCAACGAGAAGGGCCTGAAGGCGCTCGGCGTCAAGCCGATGGCGCGCATCCATCACCTCACCATGATGGGCGGCGACCCTGTGATCATGCTGGAAGCGCCGTTGCCGGCGACCCAGCGCGCGCTGCAGAAGGCCGGCATGAAGATCGACGACATTGATCTCTTCGAGGTCAACGAGGCCTTCGCCTCGGTGCCGACCGCTTGGCTGAAGACCACCGGCGCCGATCCGGCCCGGCTCAACGTCAACGGCGGCGCGATCGCGCTCGGCCATCCGCTCGGCGGCAGCGGCACCAAGCTGATGACGACGCTGCTGCATGCCCTCAAGCAGCGCAACAAGCGCTACGGCCTGCAGACCATGTGCGAAGGCGGCGGCATGGCGAATGTGACGATTGTCGAGCGGCTGTAAGAAAAGTCCGCATCAGCGGCCACAACAATGATGTCGTCCCGGCGTAGGCCGGGACCCATAACCACAGCCGTTTGTGGTTAGGCGCGGCTGGGGCCACAACTCAGTCCAACAAGAAAAATTGGTGGTTATGGGTCCCCGCGTTCGCGGGGACGACCACTATTGATGCTCCGAGGAAACACAATGACCCATCCGTCGATCCACGCGCGCACCCATCCGAACAAGATCGCCTACCAGATGGCGGGCAGCGGCAAGGCCATCACCTATCGCGAGCTCGACGAGCTTTCGAACCAGGGCGCGAATCTGTTCCGCTCGCTCGGCCTGAAGGCCGGCGACCACATCGCGCTGCTGATGGAAAACCGGCTCGCATTCATGGAGATCTGCTGGGCAGCGCAGCGCTCGGGTCTCTATTACACGGCGATCAGCCGCTATCTGACGGAAGAAGAGATCGCCTACATCATCAAGGACTGCGGCGCGAAGGTTTTCATCACCACGCCGCAATGCGCCGACAAGGTGAAGGGCCTGATCAAGGGCGAGGCAGGCGAGCCGCTGTTCTACATGATGGACGAGCCCGCACCGGGCTTCCGCTCCTACGACAAGGAGGCCGGCGCGCGGCCGGCCACGCCGGTCGCCGACGAGGTCGCCGGCTATGACATGCTGTATTCCTCCGGCACCACCGGCCGGCCCAAGGGCATCAAGAAGCAGTTCGAAGGCAACCGGATCGACGTGCCGAACCCGTTCCTGCGGATTCTCACCGCAGACATGTGCGGCATGAATGCGGACAGCATCTATTTGTCGCCGGCGCCGCTCTATCACGCCGCCCCGCTACGCTTCAACATGATGGCCACCGTGCTCGGCGGCACCTCCGTCATCATGGAGCATTTCGACGCCGAGGAATTTTTGAAGCAGGTCGAGAAGCACAAGGTGACGCAGTCGCAGCTGGTGCCGACCATGTTCGTGCGCATGCTGAAGCTGCCCGACGAAGTGCGCACACGCTACAAGGTCTCGTCGCTGAAAGGCGCGATCCACGCCGCGGCGCCCTGCCCGGTCGACGTCAAGGCCAAGATGATCGAATGGTGGGGACCGATCCTGATCGAGTATTACGCCGGCTCGGAAGGCAATGGCGTCACGGTCTCGACCTCGCAGCAATGGCTCACCCACCGCGGCACGGTCGGCCGCGCCGTGGTCGGCAAGGTCAAGATCCTCGACGAGAACGACGAGGAGGCGCCGACCGGCCAGATCGGCCAGGTCTATTTCGCCGACGCGCCGGCGTTCTCCTATCACAACGATCCGGAGAAGACGAAGAAGGCCTACAACGCCAAGGGCTGGTCGACGCTCGGCGATGTCGGCTACCTCGACGAAGAGGGCTTCCTCTATCTGACCGACCGCAAGAGCTACATGATCATCTCCGGCGGCGTGAACATCTATCCGCAGGAGACCGAGGATGTGCTGATCACGCATCCCGCGGTGTCCGACGTCGCGGTGTTCGGCGTGCCGAACGAGGAGATGGGCGAAGAGGTCAAGGCCGTGGTGCAGCCGCACGACATCACCAGGGCCGGCAAGGAGCTCGAAGCCGAGCTGATCGCGTTCTGCCGCCAGCATCTGTCGCCGATCAAATGCCCGAAGAGCATCGACTTCGAGCAGGAGTTGCCGCGCACGCCGACCGGGAAGCTGGTGAAGCGGCATCTGCGCGACAGATACTGGCCGAAGGCTCCGGCGAAAGCGTGACCGAGCTTCACCCTCCCCTGGAGGGGGAGGGTCGGTTCGCATGCAGCGAAGCGAAATGCGAAACGGGGAGGGGTCAGGTCTCTCCACGAATACCTTTCGAGTGGAGAGACCCGCCCCCTCCCCGCCGCTCATTTCATTCGCGTCGACCCGCCCCTTTCAGGGGAGAGTTAAGACAGAGACACGCTACGCTTCGTCATGTCGCGAATCTTTTGCAAACCTACAAATCCTCCGCCGGTGCGCACGCGACCGATGCCACGGCACGCAAATGCAGCTGGCCGTGCTTGCCCGATGCCGTGGTGGTCCATTGCGCATCGATCTGCTGAAAATCTTCCGACAGCTTGCCGCGATGACTGCCGTCGATTTCGAACGCCCCGTTGCCATCGGGCGAGCGTTCGAAGATCTCGACCTCGAGATCGGACAGCCGGACGAACATCTGCACGCCGATCTTGGTCACGTGGCGACCGACCTCATATGAACCGCAGCCGCGCGCTTCCGCGTTCTGCTCGTTCAGGGCCTGCACTTTGTCGAAGGTAATGACGACGTTCTGCACCGCGTTGTCGCCGTCCCACAGGAATTCGCCGACATAGGCGCGCGGCAGTTTCTCGGTGAGCTGCCTGATGTCGGCGGCACGCACCGCCGATATCAGCACCAGACTTGCCGCCACGATCACCACGCCGAGACGCGACATCCAGCCGGGCAGCTCTGCAATCCTCGCGTGGCGCATGCGGTATGCATCCCCTGGGCAAAATTGCTATCGTTCAATAATGACCGTCAGCATACAGTGAAATGCGCTGGTTCTGCGGCGATGCCCAACAGGTGATCTGCACGATGGAAGCCCTCCCCGACGTCCCGCTGCCCTCCACCATCCGCTCGCGTTATGTCGACGGGATCAACGGCCTGCGCATGCATGTGCTGGAAGCGGGCTTTGAAACATCCGGCCGACCCTGCCTGTTGCTGCTGCACGGCTTTCCGGAGCTGGCGTTCTCCTGGCGCAAGGTGATGCCGAAGCTCGCCGCTGCCGGGTATCACGTCATCGCGCCGGACCAGCGCGGCTATGGCCGCACCACCGGCTGGAGCGCGGAGTATGACGGCGATCTCGCGTCGTTCCGCCTGCCCAATCTGGTGCGCGATGCGCTCGGGCTGGTCGCAGCGTTCGGCTACAAGCATGTCGATGCGGTGATCGGGCATGATTTCGGCTCGTCGGTCGCGGCGTGGTGCGCGCTGATCCGGCCCGACGTGTTCCGCGCGGTGGTGATGATGAGCGCGCCGTTTTCGGGGCCGCCGTCGCTGCCGTTCAACACCGCGAGCGCGCCGGCGAAGCCCGCGGCCGACGACCCCGTGCATCGCGAGCTCGCCGCGCTGCCGCGGCCGCGCAAGCATTACCAATGGTACTATTCGACGCGTCCGGCCAATGACGACATGCATCGCGCGCCGCAGGGCGTGCACGACTTCCTGCGTGCCTATTACCACCACAAAAGCGCGGACTGGAAAGACAACAAGCCGCATCCGCTGCAATCCTGGTCGGCAGGCGAACTGGCAAAACTGCCGACCTATTACGTGATGGATTTCGCCAAGGACATGGCCGCCACCGTCGCCGAGGAGATGCCGTCGCGCGAGGCGATCACTGCCAACACATGGCTGCCGGATAGCGAGCTCGCTTATTACAGCGCCGAATATCAGCGCACCGGATTCCAGGGCGGGCTGCAATGGTATCGCTGCGGCACCTCGGGGGCGTTCGTCCCGGAACTGCAGACCTGGAGCGGCCGCACGATCGACCAGCCGTCCGCCTTCATTTCCGGCAAGCAGGATTGGGGCACCTACCAGCGGCCCGGCGTGTTCGAGGCGATGCAGACGAAAGCCTGCACCAACATGATCGGCTGCCATCTGGTCGACGGCGCCGGCCATTGGGTGCAGCAGGAACAGCCCGATGAGGTGAGCCGGCTGCTGCTCACATTCCTGCGAGAGGCCGGCGCGCAGCGCTAGACGCTCGTTCGGCCGTCGCGTTGCATCCCGTTGATCTCAGGCGTTTTCCTCGCTCAACCCGCGCGGCTTGCCGGCGCTGCGGCAGCGAATCCGGGCCGATCCGGATTTGACCCGGCGCCAGCGCAACCCTATAGTTTAGAACTATTCTAATTCTAAACTCCGTGAACAAGGCGTTGCCGTGAAGAACTTTGCCGATCTGACCGAGCGCGAGGTGCTGGCGGTCGCGATCGCCTCCGAGGAGGAGGACAGCCGCATCTACATGACGTTCGCGGAGGATCTCGCCGAGCGCTATCCCGACACCGCCAAGATTTTCGAGGAGATGGCCGAGGAGGAGCGCGGCCATCGCCACCGGCTGCTCGAAACCTACGAGCAGCGCTTCGGGGCGCATCTGCCGCCGATCCGGCGCGAGGACGTCAAAGGCTTCCTGCGCCGCCGCCCGATCTGGCTCACCAAGAACCTGCCGCTCGACACCATCCGCAAGGAAGTCGAGACCATGGAGCTGGATGCCGAGCGCTTCTATGCCAAAGCGGCCGAGAAGGCCGAGGATGTCGGCGTGCGACGGCTGCTCGGCGACCTCGCCGAGGAGGAGAAGGGCCACGAAAAACTCGCGGTGAAGCTGACCGGCGAGATCCTCAAGCCGGATGTGCGCGCCGAGGAAGACCGCACGCGGCGGCGGATGTTCGTGCTGCAGTATGTACAGCCGGGTCTCGCCGGATTGATGGACGGCTCGGTCTCGACCCTGGCGCCGCTGTTCGCCGCCGCCTTCGCCACGCATCACAACTGGCAAACCTTCCTGGTCGGGCTTGCCGCCTCGATCGGCGCCGGCATCAGCATGGGCTTTGCCGAAGCGCTGTCCGACGACGGCTCGCTGACCGGGCGCGGCTCGCCCTGGTTGCGCGGCCTGACCTGCGGATTGATGACGACGCTCGGCGGGCTCGGCCACACCATTCCCTATCTGGTGCCCGATGCCTGGCCGAACGCATTCTGGATCGCGACCGCGATTGCCGGCATCGTGGTGTTCTTCGAATTGTGGGCGATCGCCTTCATCCGCGCGCGCTACATGGACACGCCATTCCTGCAGGCGGTATTCCAGATCGTGCTCGGCGGCGCGATCGTGCTCGCGGTCGGCATCCTGATCGGCGCGGCGTAGCAACGGTTCAATTCTCCCTCTCCCCGTTCTTACCGGGAGAGGGTTGGGGTGAGGGGCCATATCCACACGTGACGCAAGTGGACGTACCTGTACCCCCTCACCCGCCGCGCAAGCGCGCGGCGACCTCTCCCCGCAAGCGGCTCTCCGATTCACACATTTTGGAGTCTCAGGGTCGAGCCGTATTTGATGCGCTGGAAGTCGTCGAGGCCCCGGCGCATGGTTTTTGGGCCGGGTTTGTCATAGTAACCGGTCCAGCCGCCAAGACGAGCGATGACCCATGCGGCGAAGGCGAGCGATCCCTTTGAATGCGGGTTCTGTTGGCGCGCGGTTTTGCCT
>NZ_JADYVV010000179.1:0-870 GCF_020194035.1 Bradyrhizobium sp. BRP56 | reverse complement strand
CCAACGTCACCGCCGAGCTGCAGGAAGGCGTCATGAAGACGCGCATGCAGCCGATCGGCAATGCCTGGCAGAAGCTGCCGCGCATCGTCCGCGACCTCTCCGGCGAACTCGGCAAGCAGATCGAGCTCGAGATGCACGGCGCCGACACCGAGCTCGACCGCCAGGTGCTCGACCTGATCAAGGATCCGTTGACGCACATGGTGCGCAACTCCGCCGATCACGGGCTGGAGACCACCGCCGAGCGCCTCGCCACCGGCAAGCCGGAGCAGGGCACCATTCGCCTGTCCGCCTATCACGAAGGCGGCCACATCATCATCTGCATCGCCGACAATGGCCGCGGGCTCAACACCGAGCGGATCAAGGCCAAGGCGCTCCAGAACGGTCTCGTCACCGAGGCTGAACTGGAGAAGATGACCGAGGCCCAGATCCACAAGTTCATCTTCGCGCCGGGCTTCTCGACCGCCGCGCAAGTCACCTCGGTGTCCGGCCGCGGCGTCGGCATGGACGTGGTGCGCACCAATATCGACCAGATCGGCGGCACCATAGACATCAAGAGCGTGGCCGGCGAGGGCGCCTCGGTCACCATCAAGATCCCGCTGACCTTGGCGATCGTCTCCGCTTTGATCGTGGAAGCCGGCGGCGACCGTTTTGCGATTCCCCAATTGTCTGTGGTCGAGCTGGTGCGGGCCCGCGCCAACTCCGAGCACCGCATCGAGCGGATCAAGGACACCGCAGTGCTGCGCCTGCGCAACAAGCTGCTGCCGCTGATCCACCTCAAGAAGCTGCTCAAGATCGACGACGGCGCGACCACCACCGATGCCGAGAACGGCTTCATCGTGGTCACGCAAGTGGGCAGCCAGACCTTCGGCA
>NZ_JADYVV010000178.1:0-906 GCF_020194035.1 Bradyrhizobium sp. BRP56 | reverse complement strand
CGATCGACGTCGTGATAGGCCCGATACCAGGCGACAAACCTGGCAATGCCATCCTCGATCCGCGTCTGCGGGCGGAAGCCGATTTCACGCTCCAGGTCGGAGACGTCGGCCGACGTCTCCGGTACATCTCCCGGCTGCATCGGCAGCAACTGCTTTTCGGCCTGTCGCCCCAAGCCCTGCTCGAGCAGCGCCACCACATGCATCAGTTCTTCCGGCCTGCTGTTGCCGATATTGTAGACCCGCCACGGCGCCCGGCTCGAACCCGGATCGGGATGCGCTCCCGACCAGTTGACGTCGCCTTCCGGCGCGCGGCCGATCAACCGCACCATCGCCTCGACCACGTCGTCGACATAGGTGAAGTCGCGCCGCATGTTGCCATTGTTGAACAGCTGGATCGGCTTGCCCTTGGTGATCGCGTCGGCGAACGCATAGAGCGCCATGTCCGGCCGATACCACGTCCCATACACGGTGAAAAACCGCAGCCCGGTTGCCGGCACGCGATAGAGATGGCTATAGGAATGGGCGATCAGCTCGTTGGCCTTCTTGGTTGCGGCGTACAGGCTGACGGGATGGTCGACATTGTCGTGGACCGAAAACGGCAATTTGGTGTTGGCGCCATAGACCGACGATGAGGACGCAAACAACAGGTGCTTGCACGCGGTGTGCCGGCAGCCCTCGAGGACGTTGAGGAAGCCCTCCAGATTGGAATCCGCATAGGCGTGCGGATTCTGCAGGGAATAGCGCACGCCGGCCTGCGCGGCGAGATGCACCACGACCTCGAAGCGATAACGCTCGAACAGCGCCTTCATGCCGGCGCGGTCGGCGAGGTCGAGCTCCACGAAGGTGAAGCCACGGTGCTGCTTGAGCAGATCGAGGCGCGCGCGCTTGAGCGCCGGGTCGTAATAG
>NZ_JADYVV010000177.1:0-944 GCF_020194035.1 Bradyrhizobium sp. BRP56 | reverse complement strand
TGTCTGGTCCCGGAGTGTGGGGGAATCAGCCAAACTGGTCCTTCATTCCGGGAGGACCTATGGGCCAGATACTCCATGGCAGCGCCACGACCACGCACGCGATCCGAGCGGCAATACAGCGATCGAAGGCTCCGCTCAAAGAGCTAGCCGCCCAGCACGGGCTCAACCAAAAGACGGTCGCCAAGTGGCGTAAGCGCACCTTTGTCCACGATGCGCCGATGGGGCCAAAGACCGTGCGCTCGACCGTGCTTTCTGCCGAGGAAGAGGCGATGGTCGTCGCCTTCCGCAAGCACACGCTCCTGCCTTTGGATGACTGTCTCTATGCGCTGCAGGCGACGATCCCGCATCTCACGCGCTCGTCCTTGCACCGCTGCCTGCAACGTCACGGGATCAGCCGCTTACCCGAGATCGCCGGCGACAAGCCCGCCAGGCAACCCTTCAAGCGCTACGCCATTGGCTACTTCCACATCGATATCGCTGAGGTCCGCACCGAGGAAGGCAAACTCTATCTCTTCGTGGCGGTGGACCGGACCGCCAAATACGCCTTCGCCCGGCTGGTGAAGAAGGCCACGGGTGCAGCAGCCAGGGCCTTCCTCGAAGAACTGGTGGCGGCCGTCCCTTTCCGGATCCACACTGTACTGACCGACAACGGTATCCAGTTCGCCGACCTGCCTAAGAATCGTGATGGCGCCACTGCAAGCTGGCGCGGCCATCCCTTCGACCGGGCCTGCCTGGGACACGGCATCGAGCATCGCCTGACCAAGCCCAATCATCCTTGGACTAACGGTCAGGTCGAGAGAATGAACCGCACGCTCAAGGAGGCAACCGTCCGGCGATACCACTACGAGACCCACGAGCAATTGGAAGATCACCTCGCTGCCTTCCTTGATGCTTACAACTTCGCCAGACGCCTTAAGACCCTGCGTGGTCTCACACCCTATGAA
>NZ_JADYVV010000176.1:0-963 GCF_020194035.1 Bradyrhizobium sp. BRP56 | reverse complement strand
TCCAGCTTCTGCCGAGGCGGTGGGTGGTTGAACGCACATTCGCATGGTTCGGCAGATGCCGCCGCCTCGCCAAGGACTTCGAGGCGACGGTGGCAACCGAAGCTGCCTGGCTGCTGATTGCACACATCAGGCTCCTGACCCGCAGACTCGCGGCTGCAGCTAAGGTTGGGTGATTTATGAGTCAGACTCTCAGGACCCTGGCGCGCGTCGAGCTTCTGGTCCTCGACGACTGGGGACTTGCCCCGATGACTGGCGAGCAGCAACGCGACCTGTTGGAGATGATGGAGGATCGCCATGGCCGCGGCTCGACCGTGATGACAAGCCAGCTCCCGGTCGAGCATTGGCACGAGCTCATCGGCAACCCAACCATTGCCGACGCTATCCTCGATCGCCTCGTGCACAACGCCCACAGGCTCACCCTCAAGGGCGAGAGCCTACGCAAAGCCGCCGCCAAGCGTCAGACGCTTGACGACGAGCCCGCCAACTGACCTGATGACGACGTCGTCGCGAGAGCCCGCCTCGGCAGGCGGCCGGGATACGGAATCCCTGGCCGCCTTCAATCGGTACAGGCGGCCGGCTTCGCTCGGAATCCGCGGCCGACTTCGTCGGAATGCGCGCGCCTGCCAGCCGAAGGTGAACCGTAGGCGTAGCTCTACGGCCCTTTTGAATGGCGCTTGACTCCTATTTTGTTCGCGTGGCGCGTCGCCGCGGTTTCCATGTGTCGGACAACGCGTTGACGGCGGCTTCGAGCGCCTTCCGGTCGACGACGTTGGGTCGAACCTGTGCTTCGGCGTGGAATAAGGCCCCCGTATTCGAGGTGATCGGCATTCAATTGGGGCTGTGACGCAAGTTTGGTGCAGCGCCGACTATTCTGCGCCGATCAATCTGGCTTGAAGCAGGTTGCCGCGACCGTACATTTGACGTCGAACGAGCTTGAGGCGCGTGATCTGACCTTCGGTCTGG
>NZ_JADYVV010000175.1:0-988 GCF_020194035.1 Bradyrhizobium sp. BRP56 | reverse complement strand
CCTGAGTTCACAAACGAAGTGCAACACTTCCTTGAGGAGGTGTTGCCATGGGGCGGACTTACAAGCAGCTCTCTCTGGACGACCGATGCGAGATTGCCTGCCTATCGGCCAATGGCAGCTCGGTCCGGCAAATCGCGGCAGCTCTGGATCGCTCGCCATCAACGATCTCTCGGGAACTGAGGCGCAATCGGGGGAGCCAGGTCGGCTACAAGCCGAGCTATGCCCAGCACCAGATGCGAGCGCGGCGCTGGACGGGCGGACGCCTCGAACGGGAGCCCGGCCTGCGCCGCGCGGTGTTGCAACGCCTTCGCCGCGGCTGGTCGCCCGAGCAGGTCGCTGGCCGGCTGGCCCGCGAGCACGGGCGCAAGGTGATCTCCCACGAGACCATCTACCGCTTCATCTATGGCCAACTCAGGCGCACCACGGACTTCAACTGGCGGCGCTATCTGCCGCGCGCCAAGAGCAAGCGCGGCTGCCGCGGCAAGCGGGGCGGCAGCCCCGCAAGCTTCATCGAAGGCCGTGTTTCCTTGGCAAATCGGCCGCTCGAAGCGGCCGACCGCAGCGTGCCCGGACACTGGGAGGCCGACCTGATGATGTTCTCGAAATACGGTCAGGCCGTGCTGACCGTGCACGAGCGCACCTCGCGGCTGCTGCTCGGCATCCGCCTTGCCAGCAAGGTCGCGCGCGGTGTCGCCCGCCATCTCGTGGGCTTCTTCGCGCCCCTTCCACAAGAGCTGCGCCAGAGCGTTACCTTCGACAACGGCACCGAGTTCGCCGGTCACCTGGCGCTGCACCGCCTCTCGATCGCGACCTTCTTCTGCGATCCCCATGCCCCCTGGCAGAAGGGTGGCATCGAGAACGCCATCGGCAGGATGCGCCGCTTTATTCCCCGCAAGACGGATCTCGTAACCCTCTCGACCGCCAGATTCCGCCAGTTCATCGCCGCCTACAACAACACCCCGCGCAAATGCCTTGACTACCGCACGCC
>NZ_JADYVV010000174.1:0-1049 GCF_020194035.1 Bradyrhizobium sp. BRP56 | reverse complement strand
CTGACGGGCGCGCCGATCAGCACCAGCGCCAACTTTGCCGGCAACTTCGACGGCGGCACGCCGCATTACGGCACCGACGGTCCGGGCCATGTCGACTACGCGCTGGCGCTGTCGGCCAACGGCCTCGGCTCGGGGCTGTATGCGCTGGATCCGGCCGACGTCACGACGGCGGACAATGACGGCATCGGGCAGGGCAGCCAGATCCTGCTGTACCAGCTTGCGGACGGCTCGATCGTCGGCAAGGTGGGCGCGGCAGCGGACGGCAGCGGCGGCACGCTGTACTTCACGATCAGCGTGGCGGCGAACGGCGACGTGACGTTCACCCAGGACAAGAACATCTGGCACAGCAACACCGGCAACAATGACGAGCTGGCGAGCCTGACGACGGCGGCGAACACGCTGCTGCTGAACCAGACGGTGACCGACGCCGACGGCGATCACGTCACCAAGGGCATCGACCTCGGCAGCGGGGTGTTTGCGATCCACGACGACGGTCCGTCGCTGGGAACGCCGACGGCGGCGGTTGCGGGCCAGCTGACGCTGGACGAGACCAACCTGACGGGCGCGCCGATCAGCACCAGCGCCAACTTTGCCGGCAACTTCGACGGCGGCACGCCGCATTACGGCACCGACGGTCCGGGCCATGTCGACTACGCGCTGGCGCTGTCGGCCAACGGCCTCGGCTCGGGGCTGTATGCGCTGGATCCGGCCGACGTCACGACGGCGGACAATGACGGCATCGGGCAGGGCAGCCAGATCCTGCTGTACCAGCTTGCGGACGGCTCGATCGTCGGCAAGGTGGGCGCGGCAGCGGACGGCAGCGGCGGCACGCTGTACTTCACGATCAGCGTGGCGGCGAACGGCGACGTGACGTTCACCCAGGACAAGAACATCTGGCACAGCAACACCGGCAACAATGACGAGCTGGCGAGCCTGACGACGGCGGCGAACACGCTGCTGCTGAACCAGACGGTGACCGACGCCGACGGCGATCACGTCACCAAGGGCATCGACCTCGGCAGCGGGGTGTTTGCGATCCACGACGACGG
>NZ_JADYVV010000173.1:0-1088 GCF_020194035.1 Bradyrhizobium sp. BRP56 | reverse complement strand
TTGCCATGGTTTTTGGTCCCTGAGCATGGCGTTGAGGGTTGTGAGGACTTTGCGTGCAACGGCGATGAGGGCGACCATCTTGGGCTTTCCAGCGGTCACCAGGCGTCGGTAGAAGACCTTGAGCTGCGGATGGTATCGGCTGGCCGACAGGGCGGCCATGTAGAGCCCGGCGCGCAGCTTGGCCCTTCCACCGCCGATCATGCTCTTGCCCTTCCAGCGGCCCGACTGGCGGGTGAACGGGGCAAGACCGGCGAGGCTCGCAATCTGACGCCGATTGAGCGTGCCGAGCTCGGGCACCTCGGCGAGGAAGGTCCGTGCGAGGGTGTTGCTCACGCCAGGAAAGCTGACCAGCAACTCCTCCTTGGCGCGCCAGACTGGCGAGCCGCGCACCAGCGTGTCGATGTCGTTGTCGATCTCCGGCAGCTCCTTCTCGAGGACCTTGATATGGCGGGCAAGGCTCTTGCGGACGCGGACGTTCTCGGCCCGCTTCTCGCGCTGACGCTCGGCAACGATCATCTCGATGATCTGCCGTCGGCGGCTGACCAGTTCGGCCAGCAGCCGGGCTTCCTGATCCGGCATCGCACGCGGCTCCGGCTGCACCGCCTCGACAAACCGCGCGATGACCGCCGCATCGATCGGGTCCGTCTTGGCGCGCTGGCCAACCGCCTGCGCGAAGTGCCGGATCTGGGCCGGGTTGACCACCACCAGCGGCAGCCGGGCGCCGGCCAGCGCCGCAGCAACGATCGTCTCGAAGCCGCCGGTTGCCTCCACCGCAATCAGCGCCGGCGAGATCGCCTGCAAGCGCGCAACGAGCTCTTCCAGGCCTTTGCCGTCACGCGCCACGGCAAAGGCTTCTCCGCTCGGACGGACATGCACGTCCAGTCGGTCCTTCGACACATCAATGCCAACGTAGATCGCGTCCATCTGCACCCATCCTTGCGCAACCGGGCTCGCCAGGCGGCCCTCGCGACTGTTCGGGTTCAATGGAACAACGGACGGGGCGCCGCGCTGAGGTCCGGGCTTCAAAGCCCTGGGATGAAGCGGTCTCCCGTCCGTTACCGCACCGGACACTCTATCCGATCCAGTGC
>NZ_JADYVV010000172.1:0-1128 GCF_020194035.1 Bradyrhizobium sp. BRP56 | reverse complement strand
ATGGCTGAGCACGCGGCGGAGCGGACGGCGGCACGAGTTGCGGGGCGCGAGGTTTTGGTCGTGCAGGATACGAGCGAACTTGCGCTGGGAGGCCGTCGTGCCAAGGCCGACGGCTACGGCCCGGTCGGAAAAGGCGGGGCGCTGCGCGGGCTGTTGCTGCACGCGGTTTTAGCGGTGGACGCCGGCAGCGGCGCACTGCTGGGCCTGGTCGATGCGCCGGTGAGGAACCGCAGCGGCGGCAAGGTCAAATCCCGCCGGTCGCGGACGACGGCGCAGAAGGAATCGCAGCGTTGGCTCGATGGGACGGCTCGCGCCGGTGTCGTGCTGGCAGCGGCGCAGAGCATCACGGGCGTATCGGACCGGGAAAGCGACATCTACGAGCACTTCGTGCGACGTCCGGACAACATGCATCTGATCGTGCGGGCGTGCCAGAACCGACGGATCGAAACCAACGATGCGGAGCAGATCGGGCAGCTGTTTGGGCATGTCGACAGCCTGCCCGAACAAGGCCGCTTTGCAGTTGAGATCCCGGCGGCTCCGGGACGCGCGGGGCGCAAGGGTGAACTGGCTGTCCGCTTCGGCCGCGTCGAGTTGCGCAGGCCACTCCATGGCGCATCTGATCTGCCGCCCACGACCACGGTGAGCGTTGTCGATGTCCGCGAAACATCGGCAGCCGACGGCGAAAAGCCGATCCATTGGCGGCTCCTGACGACGTACTCGGTCACGAGCCTTGCCGATGCGCAACGGATCATCGGTCTCTACCGGATGCGCTGGGTCGCTGAAGAATACTTCCACACCATCAAGACCGCAGGCTTCAACATCGAACAGGCTGACATCGCCGAGCCCGAGATCATGATCAAGCTGGTCGCTGCCATTGCCGTCGCGGCAGTCACTGTGATGCAACTCGTCAAAGCTCGCGACGGCACCACCGATCAAAGCCTGCTCGAGGCCTTCGAACCAGCCGATCAACCAATCCTGGAGGCCATCTCGGCCCGCCTGGAAGGCAAAACCGCGCGCCAACAGAACCCGCATTCAAAGGGATCGCTCGCCTTCGCCGCATGGGTCATCGCTCGTCTTGGCGGCTGGACCGGTTACTATGACAAACCCGGCCCAAAAACCATGCGCCGG
>NZ_JADYVV010000171.1:0-1137 GCF_020194035.1 Bradyrhizobium sp. BRP56 | reverse complement strand
GTCGTCCCGGCGAAAGCCGGCAACTGTTATGTTGGATTGGTCTGCAGGTACGGCTTTCGGTCTCGCATCATGGCATTGAGGACCGTCAACAGCTTCCTGGCGACGGCGATGAGGGCGAGTTTGGCTGGTTTTCCGGCCTGTCGCAGTCGTGCATAGAAGGCCTTGAACGGATCGGCCCTGCGAACTGCGTTGAGGGCCGCCATATAAAGGGCGTCACGAACGCGCTTTCGGCCGCCCGCAATCTTGCGCTTGCCGCGGAAGGCGCCGCTGTCGACGTTGAAGGGAGCAAGGCCTGCGAGCGCTGCGAGTTGTTTCGGTCCGACCCGCCCGAGTTCCGGCATCTGGGCGATGAGCTGCATGCAGGCCACCGGACCCACGCCGGGCAGCGAACGCATTAACTTCGCATCGTCCGCGATCTCCGCTTCGGCTTTAATCAAGGCGCCGATGTCGGCCTCGATCTCGGCGATCTCGCTGTCGAGGACCTCGATGAGGCGGCCAATGCGTTCGGCCATGGCGCGATCGTCGGCCTCGCTGCGCCGGTTCTTCTCCTGGGCGCGCATGAGGACCAGCTGATCCCGCCGTTTTGCAAGCCTCGCCAAGGCGCCCCGTGCAGGATCGGCGACCTGCTCGGGGGCGGGCTGCATGGCCCGCGCAAAGGCCGCCAGCATCCGCGCATCGATCGGATCGGTCTTGGCCAGCAGGCCGCTGGCCCGTGCAAAGTCGCGGGCCCGGGCCGGGTTGATCCGTGCGAACTGGATCCCGGCCTGACGCAGCGCCTCGCGCAGCGCGAGGTCATAGATACCCGTCGCCTCGAAGACCACCAGCGCATCGCATTGCCAACGCGCCACCTGCTGTGTGATGGCCTGTGTCGCGTTGGCAATGCGCCTCGGCACACCGTCAGCCTCATCAAAGATATCGAGGTGCTTCTTGGAGATGTCGATTCCGACGTAACGAAGAGCTATGGTCACGGTGCCTGTCCCTGTGATGCGAGGTCTGTTGGCGCAGCCTCGTGCAACTGTTCAGGTTGATAGATGGAACGGGCGGGAGACCGAGCCGGCTCACGGCGTCAAGCGCCAAGGACCCAACGGCTTCCCGCCCACCCTCATCCTGACAGACTTCCAAGACACAGGGACCCAT
>NZ_JADYVV010000170.1:0-1137 GCF_020194035.1 Bradyrhizobium sp. BRP56 | reverse complement strand
ACCCAGTCCGCCAGCGTCGAACGATCGAGCTCAATGCCCTGGCGGGCGTAAATCTGCGCCTGCCGGTAGAGCGGCAGGTGATCGGCATATTTGGACACCAGCACCTGGGCGACGGTGGCATCGGTTGGCAATCCGCCCTCGATCAGCCGGGCCGGGGCCGGCGCCTGCATGACGCCGTCCTCGCAAGCCCGGCAGGCGTATTTGGGACGCCGGGTCACGAGGATCCGGAACTGCGCCGGGACCAGGTCCAGCCGCTCGCTTCGATCCTCGCCGATCCGGTGTAACTCGCCCTGGCAACAGGGACAGGTCTTGCCCTCGATGTCGACGACGACCTCGATCCGCGGCAGGTGCGTCGGCAACGCGCCACGGTTGCCGCGGCGCGTGCGAGCCCGTGCCTCACGGCCTTCAGGTGCGCTGATGTCCTGCGCTGTCTCGCTGTAGGCTGCGACCTGCTCGACGTCTTCCAGGCCCAGCAGCATCTGATCTTCAGGCAGCGTCTCTGCCCGCCGGCCAAACCGATGCCGCTGCAATTCCTTGATGATCTGACGCAGTCGTTCGCTCTCGCACCGCTCGGCAAGCAGCATCGCTTTCAGCGTCTCAGGATCGTCAGGCAGGGCGTCACTCACACCCAATTCAGAGCATATTCGCCGCCATCTGGCGACACGTCCCACGCTCTTGATTCACTTCGCCGCAGTGCCGCTAACAACTATCCCGCTTGCGTTGGCGCCGGCGTCTCCCGCGCCTCATGCACAAGCCGCCAGTCGAGTCCTTCCAGCAGCGCAGACAATTGCGCCGCCGACAGACGCATCACGCCGTCCTCGACCTTCGGCCAGCGGAAGATCCCATCCTCGAGCCTTTTGGTGAACAGACACAGACCCGTTCCGTCCCAAAACACCAGCGTGATCCGATCCGCCCGCTTGGCCCTGAACACATAGACAGCGCCCGAGAATGGATCTGCCCGCATGCTCTCTCGTACCAAGGTCGCAAGCCCTTCCATCCCCTTGCGGAAGTCTACCGGTTTGGTCGCCACCATCACCCGGACCGCACCCGACGGACCAATCACCGGTTCGCCTTCAGTGCCTGAACGATCGACGCAATCATCGTCGGGTCCGCACCACGACCGGCCCGGATCGTGAT